>NZ_NFKB01000041.1:0-30878 GCF_002160175.1 Faecalibacterium sp. An192 | reverse complement strand
GAAGCTCTATTATTTCCTTCTCGTGTTCCTGAATGTGGCTGTATTTTCTGGGCATAGCAAAAACCTCCTGTAGTAGTTTTATTCTACCACAGGAGGCCTTCTTTTTTCACTGTCTACTTTTACTGGAGCAGTTCAGTTTAAAGCCGCCCTTTTCGTAAATTTCTATGTTGTTGGAACTTCTTGTCCTTTTTCGAGTTCACAGGTATACCAGTCATCACCGACCGAACGAAATCCCATGGACAAGAACATTTTCTGACTTTGTGTATTGAACGAATATATTCGTGCTTTAGCCTCCTTCAGCCCTTTTTCCTTGGCCAGCTCCATGATATCCTTCACGCACCGCCGGCCTATATGCTGGTTCTGGTATCCCTTACAGACTACAATTGCAATCTCGCCGTCAGATCTCAAAGTAACATCTCCAACGAGGCATCCCTTATATTCAATATAATAGCAGTCTCCATGGGTGGACAGATAGCGGTACATCGCCTTCAACTTATCCAGTGTGTACACACAATCGATATCATCCACCTGCTTGCACAGCTGAGGGTCCTGATACCACTTCAACGCCACTTCTTCATTGGGATAATAGGGCACCAATCGGATTTCCTCATCCACGATACGCTCCATTCCATTGCCACTCCCTTTTTGACTTACACTTTTTAGGGTCACGGATGCTTTTTGACGCTTACCACTCGCCACTGGCCTGTTTCATCTTTTTCCACACGCCAAAGAGACGAAATGTTTTTGCTTTCGGAAATCATACTGCCCTGTTCATCCAGGGCCTTGCTGGAATAAAATACCCAGAGATAACCGTCTGCGTCATTAAGGTGTGCAGACCACAGCTCCAGGCTATTGAACCAAATGCTATCCGCTTTTTTGAAAAAATACAAATCAAAGCCCGCAGAACTGCCACTTGCCATTATAACAGGACTGGGCGTTGTCGATCATCCAGCGACCCTCTACCAGCCGCATAAGAAAACGGTAGTAGAAAACATCCTCCTCTGCATAAAGCCAGAATTTGTTCTTTGCAGCCTTCTCTCCCACAGTCAGGCGGCAGCCCTGATAGGTTCCGCCGGCCTGGAAGGAAAGCGAAATCGGACGTCACCCCGGACGGGGCTTCCAGCTTACCCGCCGGGAGAACAGCTGATCGATCTCAGCCCGGACGTTTGGGTCATCAAGTCCTTTTGCAGCCGCAAGTTTTTCCCAACGGGTCATTTCCTCGAAAAAGTCCTGCAGTGCTGCGATGGGGCCCACCAGCTCAGGGCTGTCCAGAGGCAGCCTGTTTTTCATATTTTTATAGGTCCGGGCATCCTCAAAGATTTTCTTTTGTTCCTGGGTAAACAGCCCTGCCCGGCCCTTTTCATCAAAGTTGTCCATATCATGAACAACCAGCTTATCCCGCCAGGAAATAGCCATCAGCCCCTGGAATGTAACCTGCGGGCAGGCGGCAATGTAGATGTCTGTGAGTTTTGAAATCTGAGCAGCCTGTGAGAGTCCTTCGTCGTCCAGCGCCGTTCGCTGCAAAAACAATGTTTTGACCGGAAGGTCTTTCAGCAAAGACAAGCCATGCCCCTTGATCTGTCCGCCCCGCAGCAGGGCCAGAGTTGTCAGCTGTGAAAGCTGCGCGAGTACCGAAAAGCATTCATCCCCAAAGGGAGCGTCATCCAGATAAACCTGTTTCAGCTTCGGGCATTGACGCACAGCTTCCCGTAATGTGTCTAGATTCAGAGCCACTTCGACCTGGACTTGGTGATTGCAGAGATAAGATCCATTCTGGTATTCCAGACAGGAAGTATTGGAAGGAAACGTCAGCATCGTATTCTCCCTCGCTCTCCAAGCTCTTTTTATTGACGTGCTACGCTGTCATATGCCCCGTATTTATATCTTGGGTGGATCTCCTGGCACCGCCCAGCTGACCCCGGGAAGCGGCTCCCCTGTCTGGCAGAAGTACAGCAGAACCTGTTCGATCTGCCCGCCGTTTTTGCAGAGATATCCTTTCCAGCTCTTGGCTCGTTTGTTCCAGCAGAGCAGCCGCTGCTGGTCTCTACGATATTCCAAAACCGCCCCGCCCTTTTCCCATTGAACGCGCAGGGAGGCATCTCCCATGATTCCGTACGCCCAGCGACAGGTGCCCTCTCCAAGTTTCCGGGCAACCGCAGCGGCCTGTTCTGCATTTGGGCGGCAAGCGTGGAGCAGCGGTATTTCACGGCCCGGGCTTTTTTGCAGTGCATCCGTTCTCTCTGTTTCGACCCAGCAGAGCAAACAATCCCCTGTCAGCCCATCCGACACAGTGGGCAGAGTTTTTTCCTCCGAACGGATGGCAGCCGGAAGACCTTCCAGCATCGGGAACAACGCCGGCGGATCATAGCGCACCGGGAACGTTAAGGGCTGCGGGTCCACCAATTTTTCAGGATGGATCAAATCGAATCTAAGCAGTTCTGCACGGTGCAGCCAGGGCATTTCCTGGAGAAGCGTGCAGTCAAACGCCTGCCGCTGCGGCGGCATCACAGAAATAGATTCCAGGTTCTTGCACTCTTTCAAAAAGCTATAGTCATTCACAGGATAGCGATGAACCTCAAAAGTGCGCAGTTTGCCCATCCACCGCACAGGCTCCCATGCACCCCGTTCCAGTGTCAGGAAATCCGGCACCCCCTGCGCTTCAAGATATCCTCCAAGCGGGGAACGGCTCTCGCCGCAGAGAAGGCGCTTCATGGGATACAGATCCTGCACCGACGTGGGCAGCCTGCCGAGATAACGCACGATGGCGGTCAGAAGATATGGGTCGATCTTTATTTTCTCTTGCATCATCGAGCACCTTCTTCAAGCAAGATGGTTCTTTGTACAAAGCCTGGAAGCACCTCTGTTTTGTGGTTTAAAGAGGCGCTTTTCCGTATGATCTGATTATATCAAAAGGCGCCTGACAAATCCATCACTTACTCCGGTTTTATGTATGGGCGGCCTGACCGCCCTTTTATTGTGCGCCCTTATAAAACAGGCCGCTCCCCAGAGCGAGGAGCGGCCTGTTTTGGGTAATCCTACAGCGTTTGAGTCAATGGGTAATCCCGGGCAGAATCTATCCTGCATTTTCTGCCCTAATTTTTAGAGTATTATATGGCAAAATCTTCCAGGAATGTGGTTTCTGAACCATCGAAATCGCAAACCACAGAGGTTTCCGGCCAGGGATATTCCTGCTCTGCCTGCCGCTGGGTCAGCGCAACCAGGTGATCGATGTTGCACAGGCTGAGCAGACAGAAGATCACCGCCGCCAGGCGGATCCCCCACACCACCGCCCCAAAGGGCCGCAGCAGGCTGGCAATGGACAATGCCGACCAAATCGTCACCACCGTGATGGCATACCCGGCCAGCACACGCAGACTGGTGAGGCCAAACCGGGAGATATACAGCCACAGTTTGGAAAAGGCAATGGCCGCAAACAAAAGGTTTGCTGTGCAGAGGACAATCCCCAGGCCCCGCAGTCCCCGGCTTTGACGCAGGGGCGTGCGGCAAAGTTTGGCCGCCGCTGCCAGAACCGACAAATTAACCAGGGCGATCTGCAGCATTTCAAAGAATCCCCGACGGGCGTATTCCGCCGCCGTGTATGCCTGGGGCAGAACGCCGGCAAACCCCGCTGTAAGATAGTTGATCTGCGACAAAAAGAAGATCAGATACAGCCCGCAGAGCATGGCCAGGGCCACCATCGGCGTCTGCCGGGGAATCAGCCGCAGCTTGTCAAACGAATCATAGACCATACGTTCTGTGATCCGATTTTGCTTTTCCTTCAGGTGCTTGGCACCATAAAACAGACCATAAAACCAGCAGGCAAAAAAGAGTTCGAGAAAAAGCCAGCCCGGTGAAAGGAAATCCGCCAGAATTTCCGGCAGGCTGAACCGTGCCAGCCAGCTCTCCAGGCTGCCGGTCATCTGCTGGAAAGCAGCGTCAGCCGTTACAAGCGTGGTAAAAGCCCATCCCAGCACCGGCAGGGCGCAGACGGCTCCCAACAGCCCCCACCAGATTCCCCTGCTTTTGGGTTTGGGCAGGGTTTTCCCTACGCCGTAAAAAAGCGCCTGGAACAGCCGGTGGAAATTGGAAAAAGGAATGCCAAACCAGCCCCGCAGCAGATCCAGCGGCAGCAGCGCTCCCACAGGCAGGGCCACCGCTCCTCCGCAGCGCACCAGCGCCCACTGAGCAGCCGCCAGGTGGGAGAGCAGGAATGGGAAAAACGCAAGTTCCTGGTTTCCAAACAGGCCGCAGCCAATGGACTGGCTCAGAAAGACCGCCGCCCAAAACCAGCTTTCCCGCGGGCATTCTATACGGCAGAGCCGGGCTGATGCCTCTATGCATACAAAGAAGCAGCCCAGTACCGCCGCCAGCACCCACCGCCCCTGTTGGTACAGAACCGCGGGCGGTTCCAGCATCCACCGCGCATAGAGAACTCCCATCCCAAGGCAAAGCAGGGCGGCGACGCGCTCCCCTTTTTCAAGTTGAAACGTTGTTTTTGCAGCGCGTTTTGGGACCGCACAGCCGGGGCCGGCAGGCAAAATCGCCCCGGAAGATCCCGGAACACAAACGGCGTTATCTCTACGGATATCCATCAGTGCAACCTCCTTTTTCGTTGCAGGAAATGTCATTCGTCGGGAAGATATTCCAACAGATCGGCAGGCTGGCACTGCAGCTCCCGGCAAAGTGCTTCCAGCGTAGAAAACCGCACAGCCCGGGCCTTATTATTTTTGAGAATGGAAAGGTTGGCAGGAGTAATGCCGATCCGCGCGGCAAGCTCCCCCGCGGAGATTTTTCGCTTGGCCATCATAACGTCCAGATTCACAACAATGGGCATTCTCTCTCCCCCTTTCAGATGGTGTAATCTGCGTCTTCCTGCAGCAGAAGCGCCTGCTGGAAGACGTTTTTCACAACCCGCACGATCAGCGCCATAAAGGCTGCACAGGCTGCAATGACAAAAAAGGGAAGATAATAAAATCCGCTGATCAGGCAGATAACCGCTCCCACGGCACAGCCCCAGCTGATCCGCCGCAGCAGCTGAACATTGTGGGGAACGAAAACATTGCCGCCCTGAATGTTTTCCAGCAGCCGCCAGAGCTTCCAGAGAATGTAAAGGGCAGGCACTCCGCCAGCATAAAGCGTGGCCTGCAGCAGACTCTCCGCCTGGTGTTCCAGCGGAACACGGCTGAACGCAACAAACGTCTTTACCAGCCAGGGGGCTGATATCAAAATAGCCAAAGCTGCCGCTCCAAACAACACCACGCACAGCCGGGACAGCCGAATGCTGTTTTTGCTGCTCCAATTCATATCCAAAACCTCCTGTTTTTGTTTGTGGCTCCATCATATCACATGTTGCATTGAATTGCAATATGTTTTTATCGAAATTCGATAATTTCATATTGTTTTAAAGAATCACCTCCATTTCCCGGCCGCACTGGGTCCCGGACGTTTTTCAATGCGCTCCTGAATGTGGTTTCGTAAAATAAATACAACAAACAGGCGACTTTATCGCCAGAATATGATAGAATATTATAAAAGGAGATTATGCCGCGGAAGTCTTGAAACCGCCCAAGAAAGTCCGCATGGTCTGTTATGACATCCTAGGTGGCAAGGATGACGCCCCAGTCCCGCCGGAAGCGCCAATATTGGAAGAAAACGAGGAGGCCGAGACTATGGATATGAAGCAATGTCAAATTGGACATGAGAACCACGAGCACCAGAAGATCGTCGACGCCCTGCCCACTCTGCCTGAAGCAGAGCGCACTCCGGAAACCGACACGGAGCCAGCCGGGGCGATCTACTCCAAAGAGGAAACGGCGGCGGTGGAAAACCACATCCGGCAGTACTTCGGCAAGTTTGAAACGCTATTCCATGAGCCGGATTCTTCGGACATTCATACGGACATCTGCCTGGTGCCGCCCACCAAGGAGCGGGACTACTGTATTCTGGTCACCATGGGGCTGGGAACTCACCGGATGAATGTACCGCCGGAACAGACTGGGCACAAATTGGGCCGGGCAGAGCTGGCCATCGCCCTGCCGGCAGGGTGGAAGCGAACGTCTGAAAATTTCAAGGACGACCGGTGGTACTGGCCGGTTCATCTGCTGAAGGACCTGGCTCGCCTGTCCCTCGGCGGTGTATGGCTGCACCGGGGTTACGTCGCCGACCATCAGAAGCCTTTCGCAGCCAACACCTGGCTTTGTGCAGCGTTACTGACCGAGCCATTCAGCGCGGCGCCGGGCGGCGCAGTCTGTCCCCTGCCCGGCGGTGAGGCAGTCCATTTTTATCAGGTTCTACCCCTCTATCGGGATGAGTTGAAATACAGTCTGGAACACGGTACAGATGCTCTGCTGGAAAAAATGGCCGCCATCGGTTTTGTGGTGCGGCCCGACCGCCCCGACGCCATCACGCGGGGCATCCTGCGTCGGGCGGAGGATGCGGCGGACGACATTTTGGAAATGGATAACGGAATCTGGCACCTTGCGACCCTTCGAAAGAAAAAACTGCCGGTGGATGAACGCAACGCTTTCAGCCACATGACCATCTATCTGCGCTGGTGCATGGAACACGACCTGATGGGTGCAGCCTTTCTCGAGGACTACGGCAGCATTGTAAAAGAGGTCAAAACCAATCCCGGCAGTGTAGACCTGCGGGTTTTCCTTCGGGACAAGCTGAACGGTCAGCTCCTGAGCATTATTTTCAACCGGACAGGCCGGGCCTTCGCCGCGTATTACTACGGCTATACCGATGATCCTCCCCACTATCCCAGTGACATCGACTACTACGCCGTTGGGGTGATTGGTCAAAAGCGCAATTACTCGGACGAAATCCAGGATGAAGCCTACCTGTTTCTTCCTTTTGACGAAGAATATTACCAGGCCATGGCACAGATCATCGACCGGCGTTTTGCCGGCTGGCAGAGGCAGGGCTTCGACGAAAACACGCTGGAGCCTTCCGATCTGGCCCGGGCTTTGATGGAGTATCTGGACTGTGAATGCACCTATTTCCCCTCCATGAAGGACGACAATCCCATCTCGGCAGCTTACAGCTATGCTCTGCGGGACAGCACCCACGAGGGCTTTGTGCCGGTGCTCATCCGGGCAGATGATGAAATCCTGTGGGAGTGCCTGGTGATGAATTCCGACCCGGACAGCGGTGGCGAGGACAACTATGCCTTCGTCCCGGACAAGGTGGCCGAATACCGAAAGAAGATGCTCTCCTCCCCCATCCTGGACGGCAAGGTGGTTCTGGAAGAAATGATCGGCCAGCGCCGGGAGGAAGCCGAGGACGACGCTATGGACTGGGAGGAAAAAATCCTGGGCCAGATGAAGGGCGGCTGCAAGAACGATCGCTTCTCCAGCTACTGGGACAGCAATTGTGAGATGACCTATCCCCTGATTCTGGCGAAGATCCCGGTGGAGCACCCCTGGGAAATCTTCGCTTACCTGCCCTTTGGCAACTGGAACGAGTGTCCAGACACGCCAGAGCTGATGGCGGCGGCAAAATACTGGTTCGAGCAGTACGGCGCAGTGCCCGCCGTCATGAGCCACGATGAACTGGAGTTTGTCCTCCCCGCCCCCGTTCCAAAGGAAAAAGCCATGGAGACAGCGGTGGAGCAGTATGGATTCTGCCCCGATGTCATCGACCAGGGGCCCGAGGATGCAACTGTCGGCGCTCTGGCAGACACGCTGCAGCAGTCCACGGTCTGGTATTTCTGGTGGGACTAGAGAAAGTCCCTCTGTACCTCCCAGAAGAAACACGCAAAAAGGAGATAGCTCCCCTTTCCGGGAAGTCTATCTCCTTTTATCTGTTTTTTGTTTCAATCCGCCGCCCTGCATCGCGGTTTCAAACGTTCAACGCCTACAGGTTCATTGTACTGCCAGCAAAAACAAAGACCAAATATATAAGTATCCGAAAAATAAAAGCAGGAAATCATTTCTGATTTCCTGCCCCGCTCCGCCCATAAAGCCGACACTGCTTCATGGGACTTGCTGCATTTCTTTATTCCGGCTGTTTTTGCACTTCATAGATCAGCGCACTGTTTTCGGCTGTGATATAGAAAGTATTGTTTGGAGCATCCCATGCAAGATGGCTATTGAAGCCCACTGTTTTGCCCTGTTCAAAGGGAAACTGTGCGATGGTTTCGATGTAGTTTCCCTGAAGGTCAAAGTGATCCAGACGATTCCAAAGAGAAGAAAGCAGATAGAGTTGGTCATCCGCCACGACAAAATCCGAGACACTGTACATATACGGCAATTTTATCTTGGATTTCAGCGTTCCATCTTCAAAAATCAGCAGACTATTTTCTCCACTTTCGGCATTGGTCCGCTCAGCACTTACTTCTGTGAATTCATACTGATTGATCGCATAGATCGTTTCGTTGCAGGCATATACTGGCCCCCAAAACATATCCGTAAGGGACTCAATATCCTTTTGATTGTCCATCTGGTACACTCCTGCATCTTTGCTGAGATCCTGAACGCTAAACACAATCTCATCCGGGGACAGCAAAGCCAGGTGGGCATATTTTTCTTTTTTGGACGCGCTGAAATTCAACAGCCTGGAAGAAGAAACCGGCGTACCGTCTAGGTTCAGCACCTGAAGCCGGTTATTACCGGAATCCAGCACATACATTTTTCCATTATCCACAACAAGGTCGGTGGGAGAAGAAAACTCCCCAGCATCTCGCCCTGCGCTGCCTATCGCCTCCTCCACCTGAAAGTCACGATCCAGAACAACGACCTGTTGCTCTGATGTGCTGCACAGATAGATTTTCCCGTCGCTGCAGTCGATTCCTCCAGGTTTACTGATTCCCAACGCCTGGCTGGAATGCTCCGTCACTCTCCAACCTGCAGAGAGGACAGGCTCGATAAACTCCGGTTTCACGTCATTTGACATAGAGCTTGCATTCATTGCTGCAGGAGGATCGGATACCGCCAGAGCCTGGGTCAAACATCCGATCATACAGACCATGCAGGAGAAAACCGCCAGCGCGCACAAAGTACGAACATTATTCCCGCGGTTTGTTTTTCGTTTCATCCTCATACAAAATTCCTCCTTGCAGAATAAAATCCATGATGCTCCATTTGTTTTCAGTATACAGCGCTGGAATATGGATTGCAACTTTTTTGCAATGAAATACGGAAATTTTGCATTGAATCCGGGATAATCTTTCCCAACCTTCCCGAACTCATTGTGCATCATCTCCCCTTCTTCATTGAATTGTTCATACTTGCAAAATACAATGGAAATATCAAACCCAGGCAAAGGAGGATTTCTTTTGGACAAGCGCACAAAAGTAAAAGTCATCACCACCATTTTCTGTCTTATTTTCAGCGTTTTCGCTCTATATACCTTTCTCTTTGTCGCCGATGTATCCACCGGCTGGCGAATCGTTTTGGTCGTCATTGCGATTTTCTGGATTCTCTCCGGGATTTTAAATTTGATCGAGTATTTTGGGCCCAAAAAATGACCGGTAGAGCGGGTTCCGGGTGGACGGAGCACCGTCGTTTTTAAGCCATTTTATCATATCTACAGCATTTTCAAACCGGACAGCAAATTAATTTCACAAACAAGAATTCTTTCCACCACCCTCAGCACCGGAAAAGGGCGGCAGTATTCTTTATCCAAAAACAGGAGCCTCTCGGCTGCAGCTCCTGTTTTCCATTCAACCTTTCCCCAGGCCGACGTCCAGATAACGGCACATCTGTGCCGCCGGGCGGTTTTCTTGTCTTGTGATTGAACTGCATGCGACTTTGGAATATACTAAACCAAAAGCAAAAGGAAGTGTGCCCCCATGGAATACTCAAAAGAGGACCTGACCGAAGCCAAGCGTCAAATTGATTCCACCCTGCACAAACTGAGAGAGGTCGTAAAGACCTTTGAAGCCAAGGAAACCCCTGCGCGCTACAAGTCCCAAATCACCCTGGCCCAGAGGCGCATCAAAGCCTTTGAGCTGGCAAACGTCCTGATCGAAGCCGAACTGAAAAAATAACCCTTTTCGCTGCAGCTGACGCCGAGCACGGTGAACCGGCGGCAGATTTCGATAGCCTCCAAGCATGGCAAGCCATTCCATATAGGTATTTGCTATCCATCCCGGCCAATGGTACAATAACAGCAGCCATATACCTAATTTACCAGTGTTGTTTCAACCGGGAGGAAGTACCATGAACAAGAAGGTTTTGATCATCTCCACCAGCCCCAGAAAAGGCGGCAACTCGGACGTTTTGGCGGACGAACTGCTCCGCGGGGCCCAGGAAGCCGGCCATTCTGTAGAGAAAGTCACCCTGTACGACAAGACCATCTCTTTCTGTCAGGGGTGCCTTGCCTGCCAGAGTACCCAGCGCTGCACCATTCAGGACGACGCAGCGGCCATCACCCAGAAGATGCTGACCGCAGACGTGATTGTGTTCGCCACCCCCGTCTATTACTACGGCATGTGCGGCCAGATGAAAACCATGCTGGATCGCTCCAATCCCCTGTTCTCCGCTGACTATTCGTTCCGGGACATCTACCTGCTGGCCGCAGCAGCGGAAGAAGACCCCCACACGGTAGACGGCACCGTCACCGGTTTACAGGGTTGGATTGACTGCTTCGAAAAAGCCCATCTGGCCGGCACCGTTTTTGCCGGCGGCGTGACCTCCGTGGGGGACATCAAGGATCATCCCGCCCTGAAGCAGGCCTACGAGACCGGCAAGAACATCTGACTCTACATTACAGTCCTCGCATACACAGCCATTCCACAACCGCAAAACGGGCAGCCGACATACCGGCTGCCCGTTGTTTGTTGTTTTTAGATGGGGAGAATCAGTTCCGCTTTGGCGCCGCGGCCAGTATTGGAGAGCCGCAGGCGGCCGCCATGTTTCCGGGCGATCTGCCCGGCAAAGAAAAGCCCCAGCCCCAGATGCCCCTCCCGGGGCCGGCTGGCATCGCTGGTAAAGAAGGCCTGTTCCCCTTTGGCCAACGCCTCCGCCGAAAAGCCCGGGCCCGTATCCTCCACCGCAATCGTGACGGTTTTCTCTTCCATCGCAATGCAAAGAGAAACCGTCCCGCCGGGCAATGTATACCGCACTGCATTGTCCAGAAGGTTGCTCACCGCTCGGTCAAGGCCGGCGCGGTACACCGACACCGCAAGAGCCGGAACCGGTGAGCAGGCAAAGCGAATCTGTTTCGCCCCGCAGAGGCTCTGCCCCATTCCTTTCCAGCCTTCGGCGAGGCTTTCCATACTTACCCGCTCTTTCTCCTGCTGGGGAGCTGTGTCGGGCAGGGTCATGGCTTGCAGCTGGGCCACATAGTCCTGCAGCCGGACCGCACTGCGCAGGATGGTCTCCACCATTTCCTGCTGGGATGGATTCAGCGCGTCCTCTTGCAGCAATTCCGCGTTGCCGCTGATCAGGGTCAGCGGGGTTTTGAGGTCATGGGTCAGGGCAGCCATCTCCAGACGGCGCTGCTGTTCCATGGTCCACTGACTTTCCAGTGACTGGGCCAGACTGGCCCGGAGCTGGTCCATAGCCTCCAGCGTCTCCCCAAATTCCCGCACCCGGGCCTGTCCCTTCAGCGGGGTGTCCAGCCGCCGGCTGGCAATGGTCTGGGTTGCAGCGGTCAGCAGGGCGGCGTCCCGCCGCAGCAGTCCCGCAAAGTGCCGGGTCAGCAGAAAGCCCGTCAGCAGCCAGGCCGCAAGCAAAAACAGAACTGCACAGGTCTGGAATTCGGGCAGATGTTTCTGCAAACTTTCCAGGCCGTAGGGCATCGAATAGTCGTACTGCACCACGCAGAGTTCCCCTGTGGGCAGCTGCACCGCCCGGTGGTACTGGGCATAGAAAATCCCCTGCCGCACCGAATCCCCCGCCAGAACAGCCTTGGCATAGGACAGCTGCAAGCGGTTCATGTTGCCCGGGTCGGTCAGCTGGCGGTCTTCATCAAAAATTGCCCAGCGATAATAATAAGGGATGTCCTCCGGCGTCTTTGCGCCGGCGCCCAGTTCATACACCAGTTGATCCACCCCGTCGGCGGCAGTGCCGGCCGGGTAGACAAACTTCATCTGCATCAAAAGGACCAGTCCCATCCACCAGAGCACCGCCAGCGCCAGAATCGCCGCACCGGTGGTCAGCAGGTACCGCCAGAACAGGATGGTGAGCCCCGCCGGGCGTTTCATTCGTTTTTCCATTTGTACCCCACTCCCCAGACTGTTTCAATGGGGGACTGCCCCGCCGGGCGCAGCTTGGCCCGGATATTCTTGATATGCTCGGTGACTGCCGAGACATCCGCTGTGCCCTCATAGCCAAAGGCGGCCTGGTACAACTGCTCTTTGGAAAAAATCTGCCCCGGACGCATAGCCAGATGTTCACAGATGGCATATTCACTCCGGGTCAGCCGGATCGGAACGCCCTGATGATACACCATCCGCTCGCTGAGGTCAAAGTCCAGGTCTCCCCGCCGCAGTCGGGTGTGAGGGGTGCGCCGTTCCCGCCGCAGATGGGCCGCCACCCGGGCCCGCAATTCTGCAACCCGGAAGGGTTTGGTCAGGTAATCGTCTCCGCCAATGCCCAGACCGGTCAGAACATCGGCCTCCTCGGTTTTCGCGGTCAAAAACAGAATCGGACAGTCGGCCATGGACCGGATGCGGCGGCACAGGGCAAACCCATCCTCCCCCGGCATCATCACATCCAGCAGGATGCAGTCGGCCCACCGGCAGGCGGCCTGGTCTATTTCAGTCCCGCTCTGATGGGCCGACACCTGGTGGCCGTCCCGTTCCAGAGCAGTCTTCAACAGGGTACAGAGGTCCTTGTCATCATCCACCACCAGAATATGAGCCACACCTATCACCTCAGTTCAGCACAAGATACAGCCCCCAGGACAGGGCATACAAAATATACACATGGGCGGGGTAAAAGACATAGAACAGCATCTTGTGTCCCCTGCCGCGCTTCCCATTATACCACAGCATCAGCGGTGCAGCCAGAATGCCGTAAATCTCATAGTATTCGGTGAACAGCTGGCCCCAGGAAAAGCCCGGCAGCCGGGAGGCCATCAGGCCCATATACACCACCCCATAGAGGATATAGTAGACGCAAAAAGCCGCCACCTGGGTCTTCCGATGTTTGCGGAACAGGTAAAGCACCATTCCCATGACCAGTACCGGCCAGCTGCTGTCCCCCGTGATGCCCCACATGGGCACAAAGGAATAGCACAAAAATCCCAGCGGGTTCATCAGCGCGGGAAACATTACCGAGAGCCCGGTGGCCAGGAAGGGCCATGCCAGCGGCAAAATCACCGCCGCCAGTCCCGGGAAAAGCTTTCGCTGTTCCAGCCAGTCCACACCCTGCCACATCACCATCAGGATCACAAAGGTGGTCATCATGCCATTGAGCGGATAAAAGCCGTCCGGCCGCACCAGCACGCCGCCATAGGTCATCAGAAACAGCAGAGCCGACATTCCTGTTGAAAGGACATAGACTCTGGCAAAATAGCGTTTCCGGCTGTGGGTGTGGGTGAACCCCTCCACCAGGCAAAACAGAAACAGAGGCGCGCCGATCCGGCCCACCATGCTGAACCATTCTGGAATCCACCCCGTAAAGCCAAAAAAGTAGTGGACGTGGTCCAGCACCATCGCGGCCAGGGCAATCCATTTCAGTCCCGTCTCGGTCATGCCTGCGGGCTTTGTTCGCTGTTGTATTACATCCATAGCAGTGAATCTCCTTTCTCTGCTGCTATGGTAACAGGCGATTCTAAGGAAAGTATCAGAAAAAGCAAAAAATCCAGACTGCACCCAACGTTTGTTTGAATGCAGTCCTTTTTTTTTGGCAAGCTGCGTTTTCCCGACCGTCTTTGGTGACGTTCAGGCCCGCATGAAAATCCCCGGCACAGAAAAGTCCGTGCCGGGGGTATTTTAATAAACAGGAGGCAGAAGTTTCCGCCGGTGCTCTGCAAAGCCCAGACGGGTCAGGTAGTCGGGGCCGCTGGCAAAGGCCCCGAACTGATTGCGCAGCAGAGGGTCAAACTTGGGTATGCTGATAAAGAACAGATCCAGAAAATCCCGGATGATCTTCATATCGTAGTGAATCAGGTACCGGGGAATCTTTCTCCCCTGGAATTCTGCCTTGATGACCTTTTTGTCGGTGTTGATGTACTCCCACCGGTCCGCCACCAGATAGTCAATGCTCTGGCAGTTGTCCTGAATGACAATGGCCTGATAGCGGTGCTCGGTCCCGGCCTTTTCGTGGAGAAGGACCAGGTGGACCACACCTTCCTCCTCCAGCTGCCAGCGAATCACCAGATAGTCCTGGTTGCCCGCCTCAAAACCGGCCAGCTGGCTCTGCAGGGTCATGCGGGCTGCGCCCTCCACCGGCAGGGTGCAGAGCTCACCATCCGGCTTCTGATAGAAAAACCGGCGGGGCGTCTTGGGCATGAAATAGCGGGCGCGGAGCATGGGGCCTCTGGACTCCTCGGGGGTAAAGCACCCAATCGTCCGCTTAACCATATAGTAGTAGGGTTTGGCGCTGTAGAGATAGACTTTGGTGGACCATTGTTCCGAGCGCTCCGGCGCGCCGCTCAGAATGGCCGTCAGGGCCCGGAGCGGTTTGCCCGGGCCGCGATGGAGCAGATACACCGGCAGATGCCCCAGCCGGAAGGTGCTCTGGGGAACCATGGTGCTGTCCACGCTGCAGTACATATCCCGGTTGGCCAGCAGGGCCTCCCATCTCTGGTCTCCATCGTAGAACCGCAGCAAAGCGCAGGTTCCGCCCTGGCCCTCAAAGTCCCAGAGAAGGACCAAACGCCCGTCAAACACCAGGCGATGAACCCGCTGCTGTTCAAAGTCATGGAAGAGCTGTTCCAGCAGGGGCTGGGTGATTTCTTCCGGCGGATAGTCCCGGGAGGGCTGGCCGTTATAGTCCGCATGAATCGAGCCGCACAGGCCGGGCTTGATGGTGCGCAGGCCCGGTGCGGGGAGGAAGATTTCATCCAGAATTTTCTTCGCTCTGCGGGCGGCTTCCTGAAGGGATCGGATGTCCTCATAGCAGCTGGTATACAGAATCTGCTCTCCCTCCGCAGTGCGGCGGAAGGTCAGCAGCCGGCCATTGCCGTACCACTCACAGAAACAGGCGATGTCCTCCTCTTCCCGGGCAAAGAAGGCCGGGCGAAGACTTCCAACCCCATCCCCCATGGGAGCCATACAGGCGATCTCCCGGGCCAGCGCGTCGGACACCACCCCCAAAACCTCTTCCGGAAGATTCAGCCGGGCCAGACGCTCCTTCAAAATCTCCTTCACCTGTTCCAAATCTTCCTGATAGGCTCCCATGACCGGGAGCAGCATCAGAAACCGCAGTTCATCTTCCAGCTGGCACAAGCCCCAGAAAGGCAGCACAGGATTGCAGACCGGCTGACCGTCGCAGCGGTATTCCAGATAAAACTGGTGGAAGCGGATTTCAAACTCCAGAGTTTCCACCTGTTCCTGCCCATCCTCTGCGATGTTCTTTTGATGAAGGATGACGGGGAGACTCAGCTTCTTTTCCGCCAGCCGCCGGACCCATCCGGCGTCCTGCGGAAACCGCTGGTCCAGCAGGCCGGCCAGAGATTTCCCGTCCGAGGTCTCTGCATGGTAAAAGCTGTTGCGCAGGAAATAGCGCAGGAACAGCGGATGCCGCGGGCTGCAGCAGTCCAGGGTGATTTCCTCCCGGGCCAGATTGCCCAGGTTTTCCTGCTCCCTCTTGCGGGCCTTTTCTTTTTCCCACTGGTCGATGCTGTCCTGGATAGCCTCCACCACTTCCCGGGCATAGGGAAAAGACGTCTCCCTCTGGTACAAAGCCATCAGCTGACGGAGAAAATACGCGGTGTGGGGGTCATAGGGCCCGCACCAGTGATGCAGAATCTCATCCCGGACAAACATCCGGGTACGGGCGGCCCGCTGAAAATCCCACCGCGCCAGAAAGGCGTCCGTCAATTCCCGGTTCTGCGGCATGTCGGCGTCAAAATGGTAGAGCTGCCCGCTCAGCTCAATAAACGCTGAGCGAAGCTCCACAAACTGTTCCCGCGGTACGCAGACCTGCGGGGCCTTTTCCTGGGCAATCTGGCGCAGTTTGCCGTAGAGAATCTGGGCCCGGCCCATGACGGCAGAGTTCAGCTCCAACGTGTTCCACAGAATCTCATACGCCTCCTCCGGCAGGGTGTACAGGGAGAAAAAGGCCTCCAGCACCCGGAGCGACACAATGTTCCGCTCGGTGAACAGATCGCTGTTGACGCAGCGCTCTTTCAAATAGGCCATGCTGTACAGGCTCACGTACTTGTGCATTTGCCGGGCGGCATCCAGGTCCCACTTCTCCTGCCGGGCCAGGCCGCACAGCGCCTCATAATCCCGATATGCGGCGGAGAGGGCTTTGTCATTGCCCTGGAGTTTGCGGACCAGCGGCCCCATGGCCGCAATCTTGAGGATATCCTCGATTCCATCAAAGCCCGCCCCGGCGGCCAGCTCAAATTCGGTGCGGTCTTTGTATTCCACCGCGCGGTAGCGGTAAGCCACCGCCAGCGGAATCTGAAAGACGCTGATGGGCGGCCATTCCTTTTTCATCTCCTCCACAGTCTGGCGCAAAGCAGCCGTGAACCGAGGGTCCCGGTAGACGGACAGAAACTCGATGGATGTAAAATACCGATCCCACAGTTTCCGGTTTACCCGCTGTTTGGAGCCATACAATTCCCGGAACTGATCCAGGGCGGGATGCGCAAAGGGGCGGGTCTGTTCTTCCTCTTCGGCCAGGGTGAAGCCCCCTGTCCCCTGGTTGACCGGGGCCTGCTGAGGCTCGAGGGGCGGCTGGTCCGGCTGCTCCTGTCCGCGGGCCCAGGCGCAGGCCTCCTCATAGGCGCACCGAATCTGCAAAAAGCCCTCGGGGTCATCCTCGGGGCTGCACTGGGCGGCTTTGGCGGCATAGGCTTTCCGGATGGCCCCCAGGTCACGGGTGGGTTCCAGGCCCAGAATTTCCCACAGATTCATTCCTCTTCATCCTCCTCATCGGCCGGTTCTTCAAATACGTCCCACTGGGCCCAGCGCTCCAGTTCCTCCAGGCGACGGCGGGTATCTTCCCGCTCCCGGGCCTGCCGGACAGGGTCCCCCGACTGGGCGGCCTCCTGCATCCGCTGCAGCAGATACCCCGCCTCCTGCCGGCGGGGGCCGGTCAGCTCCGCAAACAGACGCTGCGCCCAGGCAAACAGGAGCTGGTCCTCCTCCCCGATCTCCGACTGGGTGGGCAGGGCGTTCAGACGGGCCAGTTCCTGTTGGAGTTCTTCCTCCGACAGGGTCAGTTTGGGGTTCAGGATGACCGTCTGCTTGCGGTCGCCGCTGCTGCTCTCTGCGGTCACTTCCAGAATGCCGTTGATATCGTAGGCAAAGATCACCTGCACCCATTGGCTGCCCGGCTCGTCCGGCGGGACGGCTACCGTCAGCTCTCCCAGCCGCAGATTGTCCGCCGCATAGTAGTTCTCTCCCTGATAAATTTCCAGCCGGATGCGGCGCTGATCCGGAAAAAGGGTATAAAACTGCTGGGCCCGCCGGGCCGGCAGGATGCTGCTGCGGGGGATCAGAACCGCCATATGGGGGTTCACGTCCCCCTGACTGTTGTAGGTGGCCACTCCCAGAGAAAAGGGACAGACATCCGTCATGACCACATCCCGCAGCTCGGCGCTGCGCTGTTTGATGCCCACGCACAGCCCCACGCCCAGAGCCACCATATGTTCCGGCCGGGCGGCCAGGGTGGGCCGCTTGGAGAACAGCTGTTCCAGATAGTCCACAAAGACTTCCATCTGGGAGGAACCGCCCACCAGCACCACATCGTCCATGGCGGAAACCGGGATGCCGCTGTCCCGCACGGCGCGGACAATTACCCCGCGGACCCGTTCAAACACCGGCTTACAGATGGAAGCCAAGATTTTCCCGTCCAGCGGGGCGCTCAGGCTCTGGTCCCCGTCCTGGAACACCAGCAGGCCCCGGCGGATGCCGGACAGGCCCACTTTGCCGCGCTCCGCCAGGGCCAGCAGCTGGCGCTGGGCCGAAGGGGTCAAAGCATCCCAGTTCAGCCCGGTTTCCCGGCAGAAATAGTCGGCAATGGCCCGGTCGATGTCGTTGCCGCCCAGGTGATTGTCCCCTGCAATGGCCAGAATCTCCACCATATTCTCGAAGCAGTCCACCACGCTTACATCCAGGGTGCCGCCGCCAAAATCCACCACCAAAAGCTTGCCTTCCCGGCGGCCCAGGGCCGCACTGTAGCACAGCGCCGCAGCCGACGGCTCATTGATGAGCCGTTTCACCGGCAGACCTGCCAGCTGGGCCGCCAGCCGGGTGGCACAGCGCTGGTTGTCGTTGAAGTAGGCCGGCACGCTGATGACCGCTTCTTCGATCTCCTCGCCCAGGGCGGCGCGGGCGCTCTGGGCCAGCTTTTTCAGCACCATGGCGGACAGCTCATGGGGAAGAAACTCCTTGTCGCCCAGAGAGAACGATTTCTCAGTGCCCATCCAGGTTTTGAAGGCCGACACCGTTTGTTCCGGATGGGTTATCAGCCGCTCTTTTGCCACGGCTCCCACCGCAAGGCTGCCGTCCTCCAGCAGGCTGACACAGCTGGGGGTCATGTACTGTCCCAGTTCATTGGGGAGCAGTTCGGCCCGGCCGTTTCGATAGACGCTGACCAGGGAATTGGTGGTTCCCAGATCAATCCCAATCATCGCCATTGGCTTGTTCCTCCTGTTTCGATTCGCCGGGCCGCCCTCCGGGCGCCCCAAAATACAGGCCGGCGGACACCAGCCTCCATGGATGCTGTGGGTGCTCTCCGGTCAGGCTCTGTCCAGCGTCTTGGCATGGTCTTTTCCTGTATTATAATGCACCCGCAGGCTCTATGGCAAGTCTGCGATGTCCGCCGGCCGCGGTTCCTTTTATGCAATGATTCCGGTCTTTTGGGCCTGGTCAGAGGGCCTTTTTCTGCTGCAGGGCTCCCACAATGAACAGGATCGGCGCCACCACAGCCCAGAGCAGATTGGCGATGCCCCGGATCGACGCAAAATCCGCCACCAACATCGCCCCGATGCCGCCGAACACCAGCAGAACAATCCCCCAGATCAGGAAGAAGCGGTACTTCTCCGGCTTGTCAATCCGTTTGAGCCCCATCAGCCCCACCACCAGCAGCACCGCCAGCACCACCACACACAGAACGGCCACCAGAACCGACAACCCCTGCAAGGCCTGAATCGCCACATCGGCCCCGGCCTGGCCGCCGGTCTGCTGCTGCATGGCCTGATTCAAGTTGTCGTACATTTCCGACTCCATGTTCTGGGTCTGTCTGCCCACCGAAAGGCTGTTCCACACGCCAATTGCCTGGCAAACAGCTCCCGCCGCCATCAGCAGGATGCACCCCGTCTTCAACAGGGCATTCTCATTGGTTTGGCTCGTCATAACATGCTCCTTTCCCCTGGCTCCCGCCCTCCGGCGGCGGGAGACAGGCTCCGCAATTTGTCCAAAGCGGGCCGAACGGCCCGGCCTTTTGGTCAAGAATACAGCAAAGCTCCTGCTTGTGCAAGGAAATTGCAGCAAAGGGCGGTTTTTTCCGCGCAAAAGGCGGCTGGCTTTCTCCTCTTTTACCCCACTCCTTCATTTCAATTTGCGCGTGATGCAGGCCGGCCCGATTGCTGATTTCATTGCGTTGATTGTGTCGGTGGTCCTGGTGCAAAAGGAATGCCAATCCCTGCGCGCCCGGAAGCAACCTCCCGGTCCGATCCCCCATCCGCCCCGGCTCTCTGGCCTGAACGGTCGGGCGGGCCAGGGCTTTTGGGTCCCGGTACGAAACCATCGCGAAACTTTTTCGAAAATGTTTGTTTGGAAGCTCCTCTCCCTCTTGGAAAAAAGTCTGGACTGTGGTATGCTTTTTCTGAGGTGATTGGATGGAAAGAACCACGATTCGCGATGTCGCAAAAAAAGCCGGAGTTTCGATCACAACGGTTTCCAAGGCGCTGAACGATTATACCGACGTCAACCCCGAGACCCGCAAGCATATTCAGGAAATCGCCCGCCAGATGAACTATGTGCCCAATGTGGCCGGGCGCAGCATGGGCGGACGGGTGGACAAAGTGATCGGTCTGCTCATCAACGACCTGCGCCCCATGGACCCTTCCGGTGCAGTGTATGGCATTTTGAGCGGCGTATGCCATGCCTGCCAGGACAACAATATTGAATTCATTCTGATGACAACCGACGGCCATCAGCAGGCCCAGCGTTCCTTAAAGGTTCTGTGCCTCAGCAAGCAGCTGACCGGTTTGATCTGTACCGGTTTCCGATTACACGACCCGTACCTGAAACAGCTGGACGAAATTGATATCCCCTGCGCATTCATCGACGTCCGCATCGACAACCCGGATGTCCTGGACATCACCATGGACAACGAGCGCGCCGCCTATGAGGCGGTCTCCTTCCTGATTAAGAACGGGCGCAAAAACATCGCCCTGGTGAACGGCGGCCCCGAGGCCGACGTCGCCATCCTCCGGGGCAGCGGCTATCGCTGGGCCATGGAGGAAGCCGGTCTGCCCATCCAGCCCAACCGGGTTTTGGACGCAGGGTTCCAGGAGGACATCGCCTATCAGCGGGTCCGGCATCTTTTGGAGCGGGACAGCAGCGTGGATGCCCTGTTCTGTGCCAGCGACCTGATGGCGCTGGGCGCCTGCAAGGCCATCGAGGAGCGCGGCCTGACGGTGGGCGACCAGATTGCGGTGGTGGGCTTTGACGACATTCCCAGCGCACGCTACCTCTACGGCGGCCTGACTACGGTCCGCCAGGACTTCTATCTTATGGGATACATGGCGGGCAAAGCCATCTACGAAAAAATCGAAGGCAAGACCGATGTCCGTGTGGACAACATGATGTATGAACTGGTGGTGCGCAACAGCGCCCGCGGCAAACTTTGAAACTGGATACATTGTACAAAAAGTCCCCGGCAGGTTTGTATATTCTGAGGATGTACAAACGCCGGGGACTATGCTATTCTAGGGGTACCAAAAACGTTTTCGTTATGAGCACAGGAGGGTTCTGTCCATGAGCAGCCATAAAGTTCTGCGGGGTGTCACACGCCTGCTGTGTGCGCTGATCGACTATCTGATTCTGATGCTGCCGGTGCAGTTTGTTCTGCTGTACTGGATCAAAACGAACGCGCTTTCGGCTGATTTTCTGTTCCGCCTTCTCTTTGCCGTCTATGGGGTGCTGATGATTGAGTACAACAACGGCGCCACCCTGGGCAAGATGATCGGACGCCTGAAGGTGGTGGACCGGGCCGGCGGCAAGCCCACGGTTCTCTACACCGGCCTGCGGGAACTGATCCGCGCCATGTACCTGATCCCCATTGTGGGATGGGCTGCCGGGCTGGTCAGCACCGTAATGCTGTTTGTCAAGGGCACCACCCTCCACGACATGGCCGGAAACAGCCGGGTGATCTTCCGCTGGGAGGAAAAGCCCGACCCCGAACAGGAGAAAAAGCATGAATCTGGACGAGATTTTTCACCTGAAACCTACCGACCCGCTGGTTGCCACCAACCCAGTGCTGTTGGGCGGGTGCATTCTGGCGGCGGCTCTGCTGGGCTGGTACTGCGCCCGCAAATACGCCAACACCAGTGACATCGCCCGGAGCATTCGCCTGTATCTGCCGCTGGCAGCCGTCTGCTGCATCGTCTTTTGGGCGCTGGGGATTCCCCTGCTGTTTGCAGCCGGGTCCCAGCTGTGCGGACTGGTGATCCTGGTGTGGATCTCCAACTACTATTTCTATCATTGACTTATCGGGGTTCCCCGTAAGTGCCCGGAAACCGGGCTATTTTTTCACCCCGGATCAAAAACGTTTTCGCCCATCGGCGAAGCGTGAAATAAAGGAGGATTTTCTTATGGCTATGGATTATTCGCGTGCTGCTGACTGGATTGTGGCTGAGGACAGCTTTGACCCGGAGTATCTGGGCAAATGTGAGTCCATCATGTGCCAGGGCAACGGCTATCTCTGCCTGCGCAACGCCACCGACGAATTCAACCCCGGCGAGCAGCGGGACCTGTTTGTGGCGGGCACCTTCAACAAATTCGACGACAACGAGGTCACCGAGCTGCCCAACGCAGCCGACATCTCCCGTCTGGACCTGCGGCTGGACGGGGTGCGGTTCAGCCTGCTGACCGGCAAGGTGGAGTCCTATGACCGGGCCCTCAACCTCAAGACCGGCGAGACCACCCGGCGGGTGGTCTGGACCGCTCCCAACGGCAAGCGGTATCAGCTGGTATTCAGCCGTTTTGTCTCTCTGGACCGGCTGCACCTCATCGTCCAGAAAGTGGAGGTCACTCCCCTGGACGGCGACATGGAGCTGGACATCACCGGCGGCATCAACGGCCAGATGAACAACGGCGGCAGCCAGCACTTCTCGGAGGGCGACAAGCGCCTCTTTGAGGGCCGCCACATGCAGTACAACCAGACCACCGGCCAGTCGGGGATTCACTTTGTCTTCCACACCACCTTCTCCTTCGCCATGGACGGCGTGCCCCAGGACGAAAAGGGCTTCATCGTGATGGACCGCCGCATCATCAAGCAGGAGTTCAAGGTGGCCATCCCCGCCGGCAAGACCCTGACCATCCAGAAGCTGTCCACCGTGTACACTTCCCGCGACCGCGACAGCGAGGGTCTGGAGCTCTCCGCCCTGCAGGAGAAGGCTCTGGCCGGTCAGAAGGGGATCTGCGCTCTGGGCTACGATGCTCTGCTGGCTGAGAGCGCCCGTGCCTGGTCTGCCAAGGTCTGGGACAACGTGCCGGTGACCATCCAGTCGGAGAATGCCTTTGATCAGCTGGCCATCCGCTTTTCACAGTACCATCTGTACATCATGACCCCCATGCACGACAACCGCATGAACATCGGCGCCAAGGGCCTGTCCGGCGAGGGCTACAAGGGCCACACTTTCTGGGACACCGAAATGTTCATTCTGCCCTACTTCATCTACAGCGCACCCGAAGTGGCCCGCAGCCTGGAGGAGTACCGCTGGCTGAGCCTGCCCGGCGCCCACAAGAAGGCCTCCGGCAACCAGTACGAGGGCGCCCAGTTCCCCTGGGAGTCGGCCTGGATTGACGACGGCGAGGTGACCCCGGTTTGGGGCGCTGCCGACATCGTCACCGGTCTGCCCACCAAGATCTGGTCCGGCTTCATTGAGCAGCACATCACCGCCGACGTGGCCTACGGCGCATGGGAATACTATCAGGTGACCGGCGACCAGGATTTCATGGACCGCTGCGGCTATGAGCTGATTCTGGACACCGGCAAGTTCTGGGCCAGCCGTCTGGAGGAAGGCACCGACGGGCTGCTCCACATCAACGACGTGGTGGGTCCCGACGAGTACAAGGAGCACGTGGACGACAACGCCTTCACCAACTACATGGCTGCCTGGAACATCCGCAAGGCTCTGGAGTACAGCCGCCAGCTCAAGGCCGAGCGCCCCGAGCTGTACAGCGCTCTGGACAAAAAGCTGGGCCTGGCCGCTCTGGAGCCCCAGTGGGAGGAGAAGCTGAACCGCATCTACCTGCCCCAGACCCGTGAGGATCTGGTCATTCCCCAGGACCGCACCTATCTGACCCTGAAGGACATCGACCTGACCAAGTACAAGAACCAGAAAAACGTGGGCAGCATCTACCGCGACTACAACCAGGAGCAGATCACCCACATGCAGGTTTCCAAGCAGGCCGACATCCTGATTATGTTCCTGCTGCTGGAGAACCAGTTCAGCGCCGACGTCAAGCGCGCCAACTGGAGCTACTATGAACCCCGCACCCTCCACGACTCTTCCCTGTCTCTGTCCACCCACTGCATCCTGGCTAACGACATGGGCAACCGGGATATGGCTTACCAGCTGTTCTCCAGCGCTGCCGCCATCGACGTGGGCCCCAACATGAAGACCAGCGACGCCGGCATCCATGCCGCTTCCCTGGCGGGCATCTGGCAGTCGGTGGTGTTCGGCTTCGGCGGCGTTCGGATGCTGGACGGCAAGCTGCGCATCGACCCCGCCCTGCCCGACGCATGGACCGGTCTGGACTTCTATATCTACTGGCACGGCCAGAAACTCCACATCACCCTGAGCCACACCGCCCTGAACATCGAAAATCTCACCGGCACCGAAACGGTGGAGCTGACCGTTTACGGCAAAGCCTATCAGGTGCAGGGCCAGATCTGCGTAGAACTGTAAAATAACCGGACAAGATGTCCAAAATACGGAGTCAGGTTTTGTTCAAAAAGCGAATTGAATGCGAAAACGTTTTCGTATAGAATAGGTGCTGTCGAAAACGTTTTTGCAACCATGCAAAAAGCACTTTGAAGGAGGCTCTTTTCCATGAAGAAGATCAATCGTCGTTCGTTCCTTGCTGTGTGCGGCGCCGCTGCGGCCGCCGCCGCGCTGACCGCCTGCGGCAGCTCCTCGTCCACCTCGACCGCCGGCTCCACCGCTGCCTCCGGCAGCGCATCCGCTTCCGGCGACTTCTCCGGCCGCACCCTGACCGTGGGCATCTGGGGCGGCAACGACCAGGAGACCGCAGCCATCAACCAGCTGAAGACCAACTTTGAGGCCGACCACGGCTGCACCGTGGAGCTGAAGGTCTACACCGACTTCAACACCCAGTTCCAGGCCGACCTGATCGGCCAGACCGCTCCCGACACCTTCTACGTGGACGGCAGCATGTTCCCCTTCTACGGCTCTCTGGGCGTGATGGATCCCCTGGACGCTGCTGAGTACGATCTGGACCAGTTCTATCCCAACCTGGTGGAGGCCTTCACCAACGACGAGGGCACCCTGTGCGTTCCCAAGGACGTCTCCACCCTGGCCACCTACTACAACATCGACCTGCTGGAGGCCTGCGGCTACACCGCCGACGACATCCCCGACAACTACGACGATTACATGCCGTTCCTGCTGGACCTGCAGGCCAAGCTGGACGAGATCTATGGCCCCAACCAGATTGCTGCCATGACCTACAACCAGGACCTGTCCCGCAACCTGTGCATCCTGCAGGACGGCAACGACGGCCTGTGCGACGCGGAGGGCAACGCCACCCTGACCAGCGACAGCGTGGTCAAGAACATGGAGTACATCCTCAGCTTTGTGGACGCCGGCGTCTGGAAGACCCCCAGCGCCCTGGGCCTGGGCTGGAACGGCGAGGCCTTCGGCACCGGCAAGGCCATCATCATGGAGGAAGGCAACTGGGTCTACGGCACCCTCAAGACCGACTACAGCGACATCAACTTCGGCGTCAAGGCCATGCCCAGCTACAACGGCACCCAGTACTCCAT
This sequence comes from Faecalibacterium sp. An192, assembly GCF_002160175.1. Taxonomy (NCBI): domain Bacteria; kingdom Bacillati; phylum Bacillota; class Clostridia; order Eubacteriales; family Oscillospiraceae; genus Faecalibacterium; species Faecalibacterium sp. An192. The sequence goes on along the minus strand of NZ_NFKB01000041.1, from coordinate 5,568 downwards.
GAGCTACACCGTGGGCTACGGTATCTACACCCTGAGCCAGAACAAGGACATGGCTTCCGCCTGGATCAAGTACGTCACCAGCGTGGACGGCGAGACCATCTGGTGCACCGGCGCAGGCTGCCTGCCCCCGCGTGCCGACGCCGCCGAGGCCATGGACATTGACAGCGATCCCGTCTGGAAGGTCCACTCCGAGATGACCGACTGCTCTCTGCCCTGGCAGCTGGGCAACAACGCCTCCATCATCAACACCGCATACCAGAACTACTTCCCCCTGGCTGTCAGCGGCGAGATGACCGCAGCGGAATTCCTGAAGGCCGCCAAAGACCAGGCCAATCAGGAAATCGCCAACGCCGGCTAAGCCGCACGGCGTCCCACCCACTCAACTAGGGAACGGAGGAATCGTGTATGCCAAAAGCAACCAAAGAAGTAGCTCCCGGCACTGCGGCGATCCAGTTTGATACCCGTCCCAGCAAACGCAAGCTGCAGGAATGGCGCCAGGGTTATCTGTTCCTGCTGCCTGCGGTTGTGATCCTGGGCATCTTCATCGGCATCGCAGCCATCTTTGTCGTCTACCTCTCTTTTCACAAAGTCAACCTCTTCACCGACAGCTACACCTTCATGGGGCTGGAAAACTATCTCCGCCTGTTCACCGATGAAACGGCCCGCAAGGCCCTGACCAACACCCTGTCCTTCTCGGTGGTGGTGGTTCCCTGCCAGACCATCATCGCGCTGATCATCGCCAACGTCCTGAGCAGCAAGATCCGCGGCAAGTACTTCTTCCGCACCGTCTACTTCCTGCCCACCCTGACCTCCAGCTCGGCGCTGACCATCATCTTCATGTTTATGTTCAGCGTCACCGGACCCATCAACATGATGCTGATCCGCGCCGGCATCCTGCCCGCGGGCTGCGGCTTTTTCCCTTTCCGCTAAAGATACATTTCAAAGGCCGCCAGCTACCCGCTGGACGGGGATTTTTCAAAATTTCTTTTGCCTTAGTAATCCGGGCAACAGCATTTTGGCAACCGGCGGGGCAGAGAATTTTTCCTTTCACTCCCCACACCACCGCTCTTAGAAATTTGCCAAACGGAGCAGGCAGTTTTTTCTGGCTTCACCTACCTACTACGGGTGATTTTCGATTTTGCCAAATGGACACAAAAAAAGCAGCAAATCTTTTTCAGACTTACTGCTTTCGCTGGCCGCTGGTGGGCGGCTGATATTCAGTTTTGAAAGTTCGGGTCAGGGTGGCCCGATAACTTAGGATTTGTATTGACGATATTTTTTAGGATTTATCTTAGGCATTATAATTGATAGAATAACCATTATTGCAATTATCCCAAGTCCAACACATAAAACAAAATCATTGTGATTAAAGCTGCCGTATAATAAAAGAAATGCTCCTATTCCGCAGAAAATAACGCATTTTCCAAACAAATGACATATTGCTTTCTCATTGTATGTTGCTTTTTCTTCTTTACTCATTGTATTCCATCCAGCAAGAAACCATGTACCCTTTTGATTATAAATATTCACACCCCACACTACTGCCCCCAAAGAAATTGCTAATGTAAGGACTATCTCAAAGAAATTCATACTTTCAACTCCTTCTATAAAAACACCTTGATAACTTCCAATTTGTCGCTGGCTCTATTATACTATGGCCGCTTACTTATGGGAATAGATGAATTGTAAACTTGCTGGGAAAAATCGCTAATGGAAGCCGGTGTTTGTTCTTTGCTTATCGGTCAAAGCGAAACTTGAACAGCGCGGCAATTAGCTGTTGCTTCACATATTCCTCAACCTCGGCGTTGACCTGCCCGTGTACTTTGGAACAGTAGCGGATATATCCGGCGTAGTGGGAAAGAACGGTGTCGATTGCGTCCGGGTCGCCCTCATGGGCTTTGACGATTGTTTCATAGGGGAGAAGTTTACTCATGGTCTTTTCCCTCCATGAGCCGCCGTAACCGCTGCAAGGCAAGCTGAATATGCCGCCCCGCTGTGCTGCGTGTCCGTCCGATATGTACGCCGATCACGCGCTGCGGCTGGCGCAGGAAACAATAACGGAAAATTTCTTCCTGTGCCTGCTCCGGCAAAAGGGCAAGGGCGGCGGCAAGTTCCGCATGGTACAGAACGGCGGTCTGGCCGCAGGCGGTAAAAAGATATTCTTCAAGCTGCTCCGGCTCGGCAAGCTGAACAAACTTTTCATTCATCAGATAGTCAAGGGAGATTTCCCGTTCCCATCTCCGGCGCAGCTTCAAAATTTTATCTATGGCTGCGTGACGAATGACAATCTTGCAAAAAGCATTGAACGTGTACTGGATATGTACTTTGTAGGCTTCATCTTCAGTCATGGAAATTCCCCCTCTCTGATAATAGTGCGGGGCGGCAGCACTCCTTGCTGTCGCCCCTTGATTGCCTACCAGCAAAGGCGGGCGGGGCTGTCAACGGCAGCGCGTATGCGCTGTTTATCTTGACCGTTGACTGGCTCGGCTGGCTTTGCTATTTATTGAATATCTTTTGCTTTCATTTTATCAATTTCAGATTTTTCATATTTTGCGGATTTAAAATATCCTATGAACCACACGATAATAATGGCTACTACACTAATAATTCCAGTGATAGCGTACTCGGCTGTTTTTTCCAAAAAGCTTATGGTAATAAATAGCGCAGTCATGACAAGAGGAATAATTGCTCCTAAAATTTTCTTTTTTCGTACGCCCCGATAAAATTGCGTTGCCAATATAGCAAACGTTATAACTAAAATAATCAATGCTCTCATAGTCAATTCTCCTTTCATGTGCTTACATATCCTTTGCTTTCATTTTTTCAATTTCCTTTTTCTTGGCTGCCTGATGTCCCTGAATCCAAAACAGGAAAAAGATAAGTGTCGGGAAAATAATTATTTTCCAATCTTCTCCAAAATTGATTTTGCCATTGAAAAACAAAAATACCAACACACCAATCCACAAAAGGGGGATGATACCTCCTAAATACCAAAATTTAGGGCTTCTGTGACACAGCCAAACGTGAAGTACAATAACAACGAATGCGATAATCAATGTCATAACTGTATTCATGATTTTTTCTCCTTTTCCTGCTTATATTTTTCGATAATAATCTTCGCAGTTTCCAAATCAATTCGTGAATCAACTGCTAACCCTTTGATAAATGTTGAAAACGGCTCTTCCTCCTTTTGGTCGCTCAATTCGATTTTTTGAATGAGTTTATCCAATCTAAGTCGGACTGTCGGATAAGAAACTTCGTACAAACGTGCAATTTCTTTCAGTGAACCTGATTTCAAAACAAAGTTCTTTAGAAAGGTTGCGTCCTCTGGGTCTAATGCAAGTATCCATTGAGGGATTTTATCTATCTCCAATTCAATTCTCCTTCCCTATTGACTTTAATTATATTCAATATACCATAAATAAAATTAAAGTCAATAGGAAAATTAAAATAAATTTCAGGAATAGTGGTGGCTGTCATTGGTCTTTGCTATTGTGTTACTTTATGGCACATAAGCATTCTGCGCCGGCTTTTTTCTTTGGACTCCCGGGCTGCCGGGCCCTTTGGATTAACCAGCGGTTAAGAAAATCTGTCCTTCCCTTAACGCCGCCTCGCTTGCGGCGGCCGGGCGGATGGGTTACAATACAGACAGAAACCGCGCGGCCCACCTACAATCGAGAGGAGCCAACCATGGAACTGAATCAACTGAAAATCGGCGAAAACATCGCCGCTCTCCGCAAAGCCAAAGGTCTGACCCAGGAACAGCTGGCCGCACAGCTGGGGATTTCCGCCCCGGCCGTCAGCAAGTGGGAGACCAACGCCTCCTGTCCCGACATTGCCCTGCTCTGCCCTCTGGCCCGGGCCCTGGGCACCAACGTGGACACCCTGCTGCAATTTGAAGAAACCCTCTCCGACCAGGAAGTGGTGGAGCAGATCAATGCCATCATCCAGACTGCCATGCAGCAGGGCTGCCCGGCGGCAGAGGAAAAGCTGCAGGAACTGCTCCACCGCTATCCCCACTGCGCCGCCCTCCAGTTCAACGCAGCGGCAGCCTATGACACCTTCCAGATGTTCTCCCCCGAGATTCCATCCCTCTGGAAAAGCCGCAAAAAAGCCCTTTTGGAGGAGCTGCGCGCCTCGGGCAGCTCGGCCTACTGGCAGAGCGCCACCATCCAGCTGGCCAGTCTGGCCCTGTCGGACGGGGACCCGGAACAGTGCGCCGCCCTGCTGCAGGAACTGCCGGAACACGTGGGCGATCCCACCTCCATCTGGGCCCTGTACCACCTGAAAAAAGACCAGCCGGAAGAAGCCCTCAAGCTGATCCAAAAGCAGCTCTACAAGCTGGTCAACCAGACCCAGACCTGCCTTGTCTCCCTGATGAATCCCAAACTGCTGTCCCGGCCCGGACAGATGCTGCATCTGTGCCAGGCCTATCGGGCTGTTTCCCAGGCCTTCGGCCTGGCCGACATGAGCGACGCCCCCATGATGGAGGCCTATCTCCAGATGGGCGAATTTCAGCAGGCCGCCGACTGCTTCGCCCGGTATGTGGACATCGCCCTGGGGCCGGTCACCTTCCCGGACGAGGAACTGTTCTCACCCGGGCTCACCTACAAAAAGCAGGAGGGTTTCCAGGCCACCACCCAGCCTTTGCGGCGGCTTTTGCTGCAGTCCATCACCACCGAAGAAAAGTACCGTCCGCTGTTTGAATACCCCGTCTTTACCCAGGCGCTGGAAAAGCTGAAAGCCAGCGTATAAACAGCTCTCCGGGGCTCCGCTTGCGCCGCCGGGCAAAGTGTGTTAGACTGGCTTTGAAAGCATGGTTGTTCCGATCGCTTTGCAAGGGAGGTAGTCTTTATGATGCATCTGTACGGTTCTTCTGCCGACATTCTGCGGCACCCCGACGCAGGAGAGGGCGGTCTGCCTCTCCCTCAAATCCGGATGATCCGCGGGGATATTACACGGGTGCAGGATGTGGACGCCATCGTCAATGCCGCCAACAACAGCCTGTTGGGAGGCGGCGGTGTGGACGGGGCCATCCACCGGGCCGCAGGGCCCGAGTTATTGGCCGAATGCCGGACCCTCCACGGCTGCCCCACCGGCCAGGCCAAGCTCACCCGGGGCTACCGCCTCCCCTGCCCCTATGTGATCCACACGGTGGGGCCCATCTGGTCCGGCGGCCGTCACGGAGAGGCTCAGCTGCTGGCGGACTGTTACCGCCACTCTCTCCAGCTGGCGGTGGAACACGGCATCCGGCGGATTGCGTTCCCTTCCATTTCCACCGGGGTGTATGCCTTCCCGCTGGAACCGGCGGCAGACATCGCCCTTCAAACCGTCCGGGACTTTCTGACCCAGCATCCCGGCGCGCTGGATTTGGTGGAGTGGGTGCTGTTTGACGACCGCACCTTCCGCGCCTACATCGACGCACAAAACCAACTGTTCTAAACAAAACGCCCGGCGTCTCTGAACTGAACCAGTAAAAACGGACAATAGACAAAACGCCCCCTGTGTAGGAAAATAAACCTATACAGGGGGTGTTCGTATGTCCAGACAAAAATACACACATATCCA
>NZ_NFKB01000040.1:0-31642 GCF_002160175.1 Faecalibacterium sp. An192 | reverse complement strand
AAGGCAAAGCTAAAGGGCCTGCCGCCTGCAATTCACAGACAACAAGCCCTTTCGGCTGTTTGAACTATTTTTATTTCAAATTATTGTCTAACTTTTTGGGGTCACTTCATAGCTGGTCCTTTTTCTATTGTCAAGTACACTGTTTTGTGAGGCGCTTACTTTGTTGGCCTCCCGCTGGCCGGTGCGGCCGGGCTTGAAGCTGTAGAAGCTGCGGCGCTTGCCGTCCTTCTGGACATTGATCTGCCAGCGGCCCAGCTTTTCCAGCCAGACCGCCGTGTTGGTACGTCTGCCCATACAAAAACCTCCTTTGGGTATGGTTTGACAGACCCCACCCAAAAGAGGCACAATCGCATTGTGCTAGCTGTGCGATGATCCTCTCTGAGGGGAGCCGGTTGCTTGTCCCGTTCACCTGCGCCAACAGGTGGGCGGGATTTTTTGTTTTTACTTACGAATTGGATTGCAGACAGTTTTTGTTAGGTTTTTTTTCAAGATAAGGAATGATGTTGTTTTTATAATCCCATGTATAATGCCGGTCACAAATATGGTATTTTGATATGTCCTTCTTATATTCAAAAGCTGCTGGCAACTCTTTAGAAGGTAAGCTGGTTATAGCTTCCCAGTTTTGAATATCTTTAAATTCTTCAGTGCCTGCAGGAATCCAGTATACACTTGCATAATAAGTGACGCATGGGTTCTGCACAGATAGTATCCGATCTTTAAAGTCTAAAATAACATATTCAGGAATAGGACTCCATTCATCGTCAAATTTTTCTTTGTGTTTTGAATCAAAAATAATCCGACCACCTTTTACAAGCCAAGCTTCAAAATATTCCGTATATTCTGAAAGATTTCCAATAAAATCAAAAGGATTTGTGATCCGCATATGCTGAACAATATACCCATTCTGATCTTGATTGCAAATTTCTGCAGTATTCCATAGAATGCGAAGATCAACACCCAATTCAGAAGAAACATTTGTAAAATAGCACATTTAAAACCTCTCTTTACTGTTCAGTAGCACCGCTTGCAGGCGTCGAAGCCCCGGGCCTCGGCATAGCCCAAATCTACCTTCTGGGGGCCTTTCATGTTGCTGCAGCCGGAGTGGCTGTGGTACTTAGTGCCGCCGTGGGTGGGAATCCAAACCATCCTGCCGGTGGGGGTGTATTCCACATAGGGCAGGCCCCGGCTGGTGAATTCGGCTTCTTTGGCGGCCTGCTGGGCTGCGGCGGCCTCGGCGGCAGCCTGGGCGGCTTTGGCCGCGCCGATCTCCTGCTGATAGCGGGGCAGCTCGTCCGCCAGGGGATGGACGGCGTCGCCGCCTGCCTGGGCGTCATACACCAGAGCCTGGCCCAGGGCCAAGTCCACCACCGGCAGGCCGTTGGCGGCCAGCAGCCCCACATAGGTGCCGCAGGCGGTGAACTCGGTGATGGACCCATCGTCCGGGACGATCTTCTTCAAAGCGTCCACGCTGGAGCTGCCCAGCCGGATGTACCAGGTGCCCTTGTCGGTATTGAAGCCCACATAATTGTACTGGCCGTCGTTGTAGGCCGCGTTGTAGTCGGGCATACCGGTCAGGATGATCTGGGTGCCGATGGGCAGTTCCGCGATATCCTGGTACTGCTGGTCCAGGTAGGTGACCTGGTTGCCGGCCGCATCCGGGAAGGTCAGGGTGTCATACTTGGCGGCGGACGCCGGCAGGCACAGGGCCGACACCGCCAGGACGGCGGCCAGGGCCGCCGAGAGAATACGGGATGAAAGGTGCATGGGTAGGTTTCCTTTCAAAAATAATTGAATGTAACAACGGATTTTATAAGTTGGCCAAGATATATGCAGCAGTTTTGGTGTTTGAATCAGCACTTTTAGCGTATTTCTCATATAAGCAGAAACAAAATTGTATGCGGTCACGATACCATTCTAAATAACGAAGCATCTGCTTGGAGTCAACAATTTTATGGAGGTCTGCAAAGGAACATAATGTGATTTCTGGAATATCATTTCTGTTATCACTGTTGAAAATAGTTGGATAGATAATGCGAAAATTTCGCCGGTGTCCATTTTCTACTTGATTGATATAATTTTTGGCAATATTATATAAACTTTTTTGTGCTTCGAGTTCTCTTAGATGGTTTTGAATTGTGTAGTTGTTAAAAGTGCATACAAGGCTTACAATGTTACTCAAGTAGTTGCCTATATCAGTGGTTTCTGGGGGGAGACCCAGAGAATAGAAAGAGGTTTTCTGTCCGTTTTCTATACAATGTATCATTCTGATGCTGATGCCTGAATTGTATTCACTGAGAAAATCATATGAGAAACCAAATTTATCATATAATTCTTTTAACTTTTTAATCCCAGGACACAAGATGTTTTTGTTTGTCTTTTCACTTTGAAAACTAAATAACATCTTTATATATTCACTGCTGGCACAAGAACTAGTTTTATGCATCCAATCTGTTAAAACAATATATTGATCTTCGTCAGATAATTTGCCTGTATACCAAGCTGCAAAATATTCCTGAAAAGACCGATGAATAAAAAAATAGTTCTGACCATCCTTTATTAGCATACAAACAGATGAAGTTAAATCTTCTATAAATTCTTTTGATGAAAAGGAGGGACAATTGACAATTTTTGATGCTCTCTGAATGTATGTGAGTAGTTCGTCTTCTGAAAACTTGGAGACCTCTTCAAAATAAGAGAAAAAGCAAATGCGCGAAAAAATTATTTTAAAATCGTCGTAGCTTAAGTGGCAACGGAGCTTGCGAGTGAAATAATCTTTTGTGTCATCATGCCTGTAAAACAGTGTTAAAAAAGCTTGATCATAAAAGTCGTTTATATTTTCAGGGAAGGCAATGTATTTGCTAAAAGTGAGCAACATTATAGTTAGCAATAAGGGGTTGCTTGCAAATGATTTATGCTGTTCAAATAGTCCTTTCTTAAGAGCATATAAAAATGACTTTTTTGTTTTTATATCATATTCTGTTTTACTAATCAAAGCGAGAGCTTGCTCTTTTGTCAGAGAACAAAGGAAAATTTCGTGGAAATTATGCCAGCCCATAAAATGATAAGAAGGCCTAGAAGATATTACAAAATGATTTTTATTGTATTTGTTACTAAATCTTTGGATGAGTCTGAAAACGCCTTCGGCTTTTTCTTTGCAAACTTCATCAAAACCATCCATTAGAACAAGATAGCCGCCTTGATCCAAGCTATAAGCGTAGTGCTCTTCATTCAGTTTGAAGCCATTATCAGACAATTTTCTATATACCATATCGTACAGAGATTTTTCGCTGATTTCTATTTGATTGAATTCTCTTAATTCAATGAAAACAGGAATATAATTGTTGTTTTCGACCGAATCTAAGAAAAGGTACTTTAGCAATAGTGTTTTTCCAAGACCAGCGGCACCAGTGATGATTACTCTATTGCTGATATTCAGAAGATTTTGTGTATTAGAAGTATTTATAATTTCGTCCTGAGATTGTACATTTGGACACTCGTAAAAAGTGTGGAAAAACTGTGGTGTGTATGGAGAGAGTAATGTCTTGATTTGACTGATATTATCAACAGTGTTTTGTAGATAATCCTCGTAAGCATCACCATAATCAATGGAATCCTTGGCATCCGAATCCTGAAAGAAATTTTTTACTTTTTGCCAACCGGATTTAATGGCTTCTGTAATCAATGTTGTGGTGACATCTGCCGCAATTTTATTGGGATTAAATGCATTTGCTGTCTCTGTACTTAGTGCTGTTTCCGTGCCCATTTTGATTCCTCCAATCAAAATATTCTGTAGAGAATTTAAATATCCTTGATTTTTAAATACTACCAGTTGACTGTGTGGCATTTTATCAGTAGCACTTTTTGCAGGGCGTAAGGCCAAGGGCCTGGGCCTGCTCCAGGGTGACCTGGCTGGGGTTTTTCATATTGCTGCAGCTGGAGCGGCTGTGATACTTGGAACCGGTGGCCGAGATCCAGACCATCACTTCCTGCTGCTGGGCCGGGGCCGGTGTGGTGACAACCGGCGCAGGGGCGGTCTCGACGGGGGCCGGTGCGGCGGCCGATTCGCTGGAAACCGCTGGGGCGCTTTCAGAGGCTGCGGGTGCAGCCGGCTCTGATGCCGCGGCCTCCTTCTGAGGTTCCTGGCTGGAAGCGGGAGCGCTGTCTGTCTCCGCCTGGACTTCCGCGTCCTGGCTGGAGGCCGGTTCACTGACCGGGGTAGATTCCGCCGGAAGATTTTCTTCCTCTTGTACTTCCGAGGAGGCCGCAATCATCGACGATGCCGGCCCACTGGAGGAGGTGGGCAGAGAAGAACTGGTGCTGTCGTCAGATGCGCTGCCGGCCAGCAAGATCAGAACCCAGGCGACCGCCAGAATGCCAGCCTTTAGGGCCTTGTTGGAGACAAGGCTGCTGCGCCAGAACCAAATGGAAAGGGAGAAGGGCCAGAACAGAATAGCCACCACCCACCACAGGCAGCCATGGCCGGGGCGCTTTCCGCCGCCGCTTCCGGCCCCGCCAGGCACAGGCGATGGATTATAATTTTCCCCGGCGGCAGGGGACACCTGGTCCAGAAGCTTTTGATCCGGCGCGGTGATTTTAGGCTGGCTTTTGCGGCTGGACTTTTTGGAATCGGTGACATAGGAGATCCCGGTGCCCGGGATGCTGGCCGTGATCCGGCTGCCGCCGTCGGCCTTTTTGGTGTACCGCAACCATTTTACACCAACCGACCAGCCGATCCCCTTTTGACTCATATTGATCCGAAAGGGGCCGACCTTCTTGCTTTTGCGAAATCGAAAACCCACCTTGATTCCTCCTCAAATTTTAAAACCAGTGGGTAAAGCCGACGGCTTTGCCCTCGATCCGAATGTTTTCCAGCTCGGGGCCGCTGTAGGTTTTGGGCCGGTAGCTGGAGTTGGCGGGCATCAGAGTCAGGCTCTGTCCATCGTAGTAGACCCGCTTCAGGGTCGCCTCGCCGCCGATCCGGACGGCCGCAATCTCTCCGTCCTCTACTTCGGGCTGACAGCGGATATACACCACATCATTGTCCCGGATGCCTGCATCCACCATGCTGTCCCCATGACACCGCAGGCAGAAGTCACAGTGCACGCTTTCCGGCACGTCCACATAATCCGCGATATTTTGCTCTGCCGTGATGGGCTCGCCGCAGGCGATGTCCCCGATCAGTGGCTTTTTCACCATCCGGGGCAGGGGCTCAAAGCCCGGGGGAACTGTGCCGGCATTGAACTGGATCGGCTCTGCGATTTTGACATCTGTTCGTCCATACAGGTAGTCCATATCTACGTTGAATGTGTCGGCGATGGCCTCCATCGTCTCAAAGCCGGGCTCCCGTTCGCCCCGCTCGTACATATTGACACTGCTTTTGGATAGGTTCAGTTCATCGGCCAGCCTCTGCTGGGACCAGCCCTTCTCAGAGCGGAGAGATTTAAGCCTTTCTGAAAACGTCGCCATGGGTTAGCTCCTTGCTTAGATCTTGGATATTGTACAAATTTATAATACCACTGAATGTGCACTAAAGCAAGCACAAAACGTGCACTACAAACACACGAAAGAAAAGAGCACTATTTGTGCACAATGCGAATGGAAATGTCTTTGGAAATCGAGTACAATAAGTGCACATAAAAGGGAGGTGATTTACACGGATCACAAAGAAATTGGGAGCCGGCTGCGGCGGCTTCGGGGTGAACAAGACGCAAAAAGCGTCGCAAAAGCGCTTGGAATCAGAACGTCTGCCCTGTTTATGTACGAGCGGGGAGAACGGTCTCCCCGGGACCAGGTTAAAATGAAGATTGCCCGCTATTATGGCCTGCCTGTGCAGGAAATTTTTTTCTCCGAATGAACACATAATGTGCTCGAAAAGCGATAAAATTTTGAGCACAGGAAGAAAGGAGAGACAAGGCCTGCCGTGCAGGTGAGGAAACAATAATGGATGAAAGTGCAATCCGCATACAACAAAGACAGGAGGCGATTGTATGGAACCCAAAGACATCTTTTCACTTACCCCCCGAACCGTCCGCAAACTGACAAAGCGGATGTTCCCCCGGGTGAAGCTGACAATATCATCCAATATGCTGCCAGGCGTCGATATTTATGGAGGAAAGACCGGCCCGGAGGGGCTGATCCTGCTCTGTGAAAATGACTGGGCAGATGGCTGTGGGAGAATCCGCCTCAGCATTTGCGACGGGGCGTCCGACCATCGCATGGTCCAGTATTATGACCCCGACACACTGGTGAGGGACTTCGAGATGGAGGCCCGGCGGCGGGAGGGGAAGGGATGACCCCCCGTCCGTGCCGGCGGACCTTCCACCTGGACCGGGCCGAATGCCGGGCCTGCACTGGGCGGAATACCAGCTGCCCGGAGTATGAGCCGGCCCCGGATACCGGGCAGACACCGGCAGAAACAGAGGAACACGGCGGCCCTCTGAGGCCGCTCCAGGGGGTGCCGCAGCAGGCTGCCGGCCGGTCCGAGCCCGGCGCACCCAGACATGGTTTGCATGAATGATGGCAGGGGCTGCGGCGGCCGTGATTCTACACTTGAGGGGGTGACGTTGTGAAAAAGAAAGAATCCGCCCGGCGGGGCCTTTGGCTGGCCCGGGCTGGGCTGCTGGCTTTGCAGACCGGGTATCTGGCCCTGGAGCTGACCGCTCTGTGGATCGTCATGGGGATCGCGGAATATCCCGCGTTCTGGTCGCTGTACGCGGTGGCGGCGGTGGTTGCCAGCATGACGGGAACCGCCCTGCTGCCGGTGATCCGGCGGTACGAGGACTGGCTGGAGAAAGTCGAAGAAAAGGAGGAAAACTGATGTGAAAATGACCATCACGCTGGACGGTGCGCCGGATGATTTCGCGCCGGTGCTGGCAGGGCTGGGCTGTGTGGAGACCACGCCCCCGGAGCCCCCGCTGCCGGATGACCCGGTGACCTGGTTTCGCTCCAAGCTGAAGGCCGCCGGCCTCCACAGCGAGGACGTGGCCGCCGCGGTGGGCCTGGCCCCGTCGGGGCTGTCGGCCCGGGTACGGGGCCGCACCCCATGGAGCCTGCCCGAAGCCGCCGGGGCCTGCAGCCTGCTGGGGGCGGACCTGGCGGAATTTGTCCACTTTTTCGGCAGCCGAAAGGCTGCCCCGTGAACCAAAACAAAAAGGCCCCGCCCGATGGTCGAGATCGGGCAGAGCCATGGTGAGCTGTTGGATGTGCTCACCTCAAGTATACAGGAGGTGTTCCAAAAATGCAACACAATCGGGAAAAAGTCAGTATCCGCGCCGAATATGACCCCAATACCAAGATGGTCCAGGCGCTGGTGCGGGGCGGCAACGCAGATTTGTGCGTCCTGCTGGGGGCTTTGCTGCGGCAGGTGGCAGAGGAATGGGGCCGCAAGACCGGCGATCCCGCCGGGGCCAAGGCGGACGCTTTGGAGATTGTGCAGAATGCGGCGGCGTCCCGCGTGAAGGAAAGCGCCCGGATTGACCTGTCGGGTCTGAGAGGGGCGCAGCGGTCATGACCAAGGTGGAAATCATCGCCCTGGCCGAAAAGTGGGAGGCCGCCGCCCAGCGGGCAGAGGCCCGCTACCAGGACAGCGGAGCAGCCCGCCACCTGCGGGAAAAGGAGCAGGCCGAGGATCTGTCTGCTGCCCTCTGGATCGCAGCCAATGGGGCGGATGACCACGAGGCCCTGATCGGGCTGCGGTCAGCCCTGAACGGCCTGGCTGCCAAGGCCCACGCGGCCCTGGATGCCCTGCCGGCGGCGAACCGGGCCGATGACCGGACCATCCTCACCGACCTGGCCCGCAATGCCATATCCACTGCGCGGCTGTATGGGGTGGACAGCACCCTGGCGCCATCGGCCCGTGAAAAGAAGAAAAGACAAAAGAAGAAACAAATGTAAAGAACAAAAATGAAAGAGTTCTTTGGATGAACTGCGGGAATGGTGCAGATACCAGCGTAAGAGCCTCAGGGAAAAATATGTGGAAAAAAGTGCCGTAAAAGCGGCATGAAGATTGATGTCATGGTAGATAAAAATGCGGCGTAAATGCTGAGTATCAAAGGTAACCAACGCAGAAGCTGATTTTGAGTGTAATGTTCAAGAAAGTCCAACCCCACACCGGTAATGTGGTAAGAGTCGGTAGGATGGAGAACTTCGTCATAAACGGTTCTGCCATTTACAATACGGGGGCTAGAGGTTGGATTTAAAGCTTGTGCAATAAATTTTTCTGCCAACAAATATTCGAATGATGTTGTATAGCTTAAGTCAAAATGGCGGAGTAACTCGGCACGGCTGATTGAATTAATATCACGCATATAAGCAAGAATTTGACGCGATTTTTTATCCAAAGTAATCTCCTCCTTTTATCAAAAGTATAGCATGCACCAAAATAAAAGAAAAGGAGGAATGGGATACTTTGCAAAATAAGGAGGATTTGATGGAAGAGAACCGGGAGTCCTTTGTGTTTTACCGGTCGTTTCTGAGCGCCATTCAGGAAATGGAGGAGGCCGACCAGCTGGCCATGTTCTGGGCCATCTGCAATTATGCCTTGACGGGTGAGGAGCCGGCGCTGCAGTCCGCCATCCAGCGGGCAGTGTTCGCTGTGATCCGGCCCAGCATCGACACCAACATCGCCAAACGGGAGGGCGGAAAGCGCGGCGGACGTCCAAAAGCGAAAAACGAGAAAACCACTGTTTCAAAACCGGAAACCATAGGTTTTGAAGATAAAAACCTTCCCGAACAAGGTTTTTCATCCGAAAACCAGGAAAGCCGGAGGTTTTCGGAACCCGAAAGCACTGTAACTGAAGCTGAAGCTGTAACTGCTGCTGAAGCTGTATTCTCAAAAGACCCCGACAGCCGCACCGACACAGCCCTGGCGGGGCTGATCCAGGACTATCAGCAGGAGATCGGCAGCTTTCCCCGCAGCGCACTGGACAAGCTGCAGGCCTACCGGGCCGCGGTGGGGGATGGGATGGTGCGTCTGGCCATCCAGGAGGCGGCCCAGCACAACGCCCGCAGCTGGAGCTATGTGGACGGGGTGCTGGACAGCTGGCGGAAAGATGGGGTCAAAACCCCCGGCGACGTGGAAGCCCGCCGGGAGAAGATGCGCAGCCGGCAGCAGCCGCGGACGCCCCAGCCGCCCGAGCCCCGGTATGAGGTGCTGACATGATCGATCTGCCCAAGATGCTGCTGGCGGCTTTGCTGGGCTTTCCGCAGTACATTCCCGAGGCGGTGGGCCGCCTGACCCCGGACGACTTCCCCGAGGGCCTCAGCGACCTGTACGCTGCCGTAGACGGCACATGGAGCGCCAAAGGGGAGATGGACGTGGTGGACGTCCTCCACCATTACCCCAACCTGAAAGAGACGGTGGCGGCCTGCATTGACGTCCTGGACACCGCCCCGGTGCAGGTGACCCGCAGCCGGGTGAAAGAGTGGGTGACGGCCCTGCTGGAACGGCGGGCCCTGGAGCGGTTCCAGACCCTGGCGGTACAGGCGGCGTCCCCCTCCACCAGCTATGAGGACCTGGCGGGCCTGTATGGCCGGATGGGACAAGCCCTGGACACTGACCATCCCGGCGAGGACTTCACCCCCATCGGCGATTTGATCGACAACTACATCCGCAATCTGGACCAGCAGCCAAACTACATCCCCACCGGCATCGGCCCTCTGGACCGGAACCTCCATATCCTGCCGGGGAACTTCATCCTGATCGGCGGCCGGCCCTCGGCAGGCAAAACCGCCCTCAGCCTCCAGATCGCGGTGGAGATGGCGAAACAGGGCCGGAAGGTCTGCTATTTCAGCCTGGAGACAAGCCCCCGGATCCTGGCCCAGCGGATCATTGCAAACCAGCTCTATGCGCCTCTGGAGCAGGTGAAAACCAAGAAGGTCCCCGCAGCCGAGCTGGACGGCCTGTCCAAACTGCGGCAGCTGCCGCTGTATATCCGGTCGGCCTCGGGGCGGAACGTGGCCTGGATTCGGGCCCAGGCCCTGCGGATGAAGGCCCAGGTGGCGGTGATCGACTATGTCCAGATCATCCGGCCCGACCGGTCGGGGGACCGGTATCAGGCCATCACCCAGATTTCGATTGCCCTCCATGAGCTGGCCCAGACCACCGGAATGGTGGTGATCGGCGCGGCCCAGCTAAGCCGCAACGCCGCCCACGCCATGCCCAGCAACGCCGACCTGAAGGAATCGGGCCAGCTGGAACAGGACGCCGACGCCGTCCTGCTGCTGGGCAATGCGGACGACGGCCGCAGCGTCTGCATCCTGTCCAAAAACAAGGAGGGCCGGGTGGGGGAAATTCCCCTGGCCTTCGACAAGGAGCGCCAGCGGTTTTTGGAGGTGGTGCCGTGAGGTGGGGCGAATATCGCTTGACATAAAATTGGCGCTTTGGCATTAAAAACAGAGAAAGAAGGTGTGCTATGACGATTCGAGCATTTAGAAATCTGCCGTGGGATGTCCGTCAAAAAATGATCCAGCAGGTGGATGATTTTCTTACTCGCAGGATCCTGGAAATTGCCTTTCTCGGTGATGGCCGGATTAGCTGGGCACAGGTTGCATGTAGAATTGGAGGGGGGAACAGTCCGGAAAGCATTCGGAAGCGAACGGTGAGAATGATCAAGTGCTTTGATCAAAATGTACAGGCTTAACGGGATAAACTTCGAAAAATAAAAGAAATATTTGTGCATTTTAACCATTGACGCTTTGGATAAAAACCAGTATGCTTGCATTGCAACTACTTTTTAGTTACAGATTGGCAGGTGAGGTGCATAGAATATGAGTAAGACGGAAACCCTCTTAGCAAAGCTATGCAGAAAGCCTACACCTGCTGACTTCCGCTACTCTGACCTAAAAAAGATTATGAACCATTTTGGATATGTGGAGTCCACGAAAGGAGCAACTTCAGGGTCAAGAGTAAAATTTTATCATCCTGAAACAGGAGCGATTCTCTTGCTTCATAAGCCTCATCCTGGAGATATCATGGTAAAAGGTTCTGTCGAAAGTGTGGTTGTTTTTTTAAAGGAGCATGGTCATATATGAATAGCGTATTGCACTACAAAGGCTATTCCGCAAAGCCCGAGTACTCTGCAGATGATCAGATTTTTTATGGCAAAGTTTTGGGAATTTCGGATTTAGTCGACTTTTACACCGAAAATGCGAAAAAAATTGAAAGCGAATTTCATCAAGCTGTAGACGATTATATTGCATTTTGCAAGGAAATTGGGAAAGAACCCCAGCGTGCTTACAGCGGATCTTTCAATGTTCGCATTTCTCCCGAGCTGCATAAGCAGGCATCGATTCGTGCGCAAAATGATGGCGTTTCCCTCAATAAGGTCGTTGATGCAGCATTGAGAGAATATTTGGATCAAGAAAAAGAAAGATATGTCATTGTTGCGCCGAAAGAGATTGTAGAGTCTTTTGCTCTGTCGACCACATCGAGACAAGATACGGGAAAGCAAAATTACAGCAATCCGGGCTATTGTTCAGGCTACTTCTATAATGTGAAGAAAGAGGGGTCTAAGATATGCTGAAAGATTTGTTGGGAAACCGTATCCGTGTTGGACTGGCTCAAATCAAAATGTGTGAAATTCCAGATGCTGATGCACAGATTGAAGTGCATTTTGAAGACACGATTACTGGTAAAGCCGCAGACAAGTTTCTCCGAATCGAGTTTACGCGTCATGTTTGGTTTGATCCGGCTTCTGTCTTCGATATTACAGCCACATATTTTGTTGAACATGATCTGAAACAAGAAGGCTCTTTGGCAGAAGTGTCGCAAGAACAGATTGATGAGGAGATAAGAAACGAGCCCGGGTTTTATATACAGGAAAACCAGGGGTTTGTTGGACGGATCTCCATGTTGATTTCACAGATTACAGCCTCTTTTGGAGGGGCGCCGTTGATTACGCCACCCAGTTATTCGCCGGAAGTCCAGTGACCTGTATTTAGAACCTGTCCCGTTTTTCATCCGTATTCTTTGGTATAATGACCAGAGAATACGGATTTTTTTATGCGACAAACAGAGGGAGTCTTCATCGTTCGTCCAGCTGCCGGCCTCAGACAGTGGCAAAAAAGGGCGCTGCCGCATAGAATTCAGTCGGCGCTTTTGTGCCGGCCCAGCATGAGAAGGGGAGGAATATTCATGGAAAAGATCGAACGGATGCACTGGCTCTATGGCCTCGACCCGGGCCGCAGGTGCCGCGAATGCAGCCGCCTGGAATGGATTCACGCCGGCGGGCAGACGGTGTGTAAGTGCGCCATTTACGGGGTAGCCCCCGGCGCGGCCACCGACTGGTCGGCGGACTGGGAGGCCTGCGGGATGCGGAACCGGAGCTATGCCGGGGTCAAAATCCAGACCCTGGAGCCTGGAGAGCCGGAGACATCCCCGGCCCCCTGACCGCCCCGGCGGGATAGATTTTCAGAATGTGAAAAACAGCAAGAGGAAAAAGCATTGCGAGGTGAACCCCATGGAATACAGCGAAAAGGTGGCCTGGCTGCGGCGGTACAGGGAGAGCCTGCGCCGGGAGCAGCTGCTGACCGAGGAAATCGGCCAGCTGGAAGCTCAGGCCCGGCGGGTGACCCGGGCCATCTCAGGGATGCCCGGCGGGGGAGGGGATGGTCAGGCCATTCCCCGAGCGGTGGAGCAGCTGGAAGAAGCCCGCCAGAAGCTGGCCGGCCTGCTGGAACAGGACCAGGCCCGGCGGGCCGAGATCGCCGCCGCCATCCAAAAGGAGCCCATCCCCCTGCGCCGGGATATCCTCACCCGGCGGTATATTCTGGGCCAGCGGTGGGAGAAGATCGCCGCCGACCACCATCTGGTGCTGCGGCAGGTGTTCCGGCTGCATCACCAGGCGGTGGACGGGCTGGACCTGTAAAGATGTCATTGAATGTCATATTTCACGCATGGTATAGTGTACCTGTGAAAGCCGCAGGCGGGGAACAATCCCTGGCCGGCGGCTTTTTCTTTGGCTGCCATGCGGGCCAGAGAACACCCCGCAGCCGGAGGCGGGTAAGTCCCCCGGCAGCGGCCCGGCTGAAGGGCAGGCCCCCACGACGGATCGGGGGCCTTTTTCATGCGGCGCAAAAGCAGATGTCAGTGCAACTCTGGCGCGCCGCACCACAAAACAAAAAGGGCCGCCGCTGGTTTGCGGCAGTCCTCAATAGATTTATATCAATTCTCACGATTTATTTGAATTCACGTGGCTAAAAGTCTGGCTTTAGAAATTCTTCACTTTCTTCGATGCTTAAAAGCCAGTCTCTGTTTTCTTTGGTCCATCTTTTGATGTCTCGAATAAGCTACTTGCTGGCCCAACCACAATTTTTGGAAAAATGAATGATTTGGCCATCTTCAATCCGAACATCAAACCCATACTTCCCTTTTCGCACATGAAAATGCGCTGGGCGGTGTTCTTGTTGACCACCTAGAATGGTGCGCGGGCGCATCTCAATGTGGATACGGGCTTGCTAGAGATTTTTACTATAAGAAATTTCCATCTTTCATGGCCTTTCTCCCGCCGCAATAAGTGAATAAATTCACCAAGGGGCTTTGTCTGACAAGCGGCGGGGTCAGATGTCCCTCGGTGTGCATATATTATAACGAATTTGCACAAAAAAGTCAAGTGATTCTGTAAAATATAGACAAATGCCAGGATTTACTTGGAAGATTCAACGAGGCAGTATGACCCCGCGCCCCTGTTTGGCGGGTCCTTCCCGGCGGACAGCGCGGCGCGGGGCACGGAAGGCCCGATGTGTTTTTACAAAAAATCCGAAAAATTTCCGGCGTTTCGTTACGGATCCGCCGCTCCGGCGGTCCTTTCACCCCCATACATGGGGGTGAGCGCCCTCCGCCGGCGCCGAAAAATGCGAAATCGGCCCCGCGAAAGGAGGTGGTGCAGATGGCGGGCAAGGCGAAATCCACGGCGGCCCCGCCCCCTGGGGTGTTGACCCAGGTGCCCGAGTGGGCCAGCACCACCGCCATCGCCCAGCTGATCGGCCGCAGCACCCGCCGGGTGCAGCAGCTGACCCAGGACGGGGTCCTCTCCACCGAGGTGCCCCCCGGCGGCGGGGCCAGGCGGTACCGCACCGCCCAGACCATCCAGGACTACATGGCCTGGCAGGAGCAGAAAATCCGGGACGAGCTGTCCGGCAGCACCCTGGAGGAGCTGACCATCAAGAAATTGCAGGCCGAGGTGGAGCTGAAGGAGAGCCAGGGCGCCCTCCACAAGCTGAAAACCGCCATCGCCGAGGGGAAATACCTCCCGGCGGGGCAGGTCAAGGGGGATCTGTCCGACTTCCTCCGGCGGCTGAAACAGTTTGCCGACCGCATTCCCGCCCGGGTGGCGGGGACCATGTCCGGCTACCTGGACACGGCAGCGGCCCGGGCCATGAAAAAGGACCTGCAGCAGGAGCTGGACGGCCTGTTTGAGGCCTTTGTGGCGGCGGCCCGGATTCAGGACAGGGAGGACGCTGACCCGCCGTGAAGCGCCGGAGCAGGGTGGAACCCTACGCCGTCCCCCGGTGGATGGCCCCGGCCCTCCAGGTGCTGCGGCCCAAAAAGCGGCTGCCTGTGTCGGCCTGGGCCGAGGCCAACCGGATTTTGCCCGACACCAACGCGGTGGCGGGCCCCTGGCGGAACGCCCTGACCCCTTACCTGGTGGAGATCATGGACGCCTTTTCGGACGACACCACCGAACAGATCGTCTTTGTGAAGCCCACCCAGGTGGGCGGCACCTCGGCCATGGAGAACGCCCTGGGCAGCCTGATCGACCAGGACCCGGGCCCCACCATGGTGGTGTATCCCTCCGATCAGCTGGCCAAGCGGACGGTGGAGTCCAAGCTGGAGCCCATGTTCAAGAGCTGCCCGGCCCTGGCGGCCAAGTACCGCGCCCACGAAAGCGAGGACCTGGCCCAGCGGTTTGATGGGATGACCGTCTACCTCACCGGCGCCAACAGCCCGGCGGACCTGTCCTCCACCCCCATCCGGTATCTGTTCCTGGATGAGGTGGACAAGTACCCCGGCTCCACCAAGAAGGAATCCGACCCCGTCTCCCTGGCGGTGGAGCGCACCAAGAGCTACCGGCTGAACCGGAAGATTTTCATGGCCTCCACCCCCACCCTGAAAACGGGGCTGATCTGGCGGGCCAAGGAGGCCGCCGAGGCCGAGAAGCACTATTTCGTGCCCTGCCCCCACTGCGGGGCGTACATCGAGCTGAAGTTTGCCCAGCTGAAATGGCCCAGCCAGGAGGAAGAGCCGGACCTGATCCAGCGGGCCCGCCGGGTGCGGTATGTCTGCCAGGAATGCGGCTGTATCCTCACCGACCGGGACAAGCCCGCTATGCTGCGGGCGGGGCGGTGGCAGTTTGTCCGCAGGGACAGCGAGACGCCCCGCAGCGTGGCCTTCTGGATGAATACCCTGTATTCGCCCTTTACCACCTTCGAGGAAGTAGCCCGGGAGTTTTTGAAGGTCAAAGACGACCCCGAGATGCTCCACAACTTTGTGAACAGCTGGCTGGCCGAGCCCTGGGAGGACACCAAACTGAAAACCAGCGCCGAGCTGGTGCTGGAGCGCCAGACCGAGACCCCGGCCTGGCAGCTGCCCCCCTGGACACGGTTGCTGACCGGCGGCATCGACGTCCAGGAAAACTGTATGTACTGGACCATCCGGGCCTGGGGGAATTTCATGACCAGCCAGTGCGTGGCCCATGGCCAGGCCCTTTCGGGGGAGGAAGTGGAGCGGGTGATGAACGCCGAGTTTCAGCTGCCATCCGGGGAAAGAATGCGGGTGGCCCTGGCCCTGATGGATTCCAGTGACCAGACCGACACGGTCTATGAGTTTTGCCTGATGAATCTGGACTGGGTGGCCGCCGGCAAAGGCTCCTCCAAGCCGCTGCCAGGTTATTACAAGATCTCGACGGTGGACAAGCCGGACAGCCGGGCCAACGGGATGCAGCTGATTATCATAGACACCGGCAAATACAAGGACATGATCGCGGCCCGGATGCGCCGGCCCAACGGCAGCGGCTCCTGGATGGTCCATAAGGACTGTGATTTGGACTACGCCCAGCAGGTGACCTCCGAGCACAAGATCACCGAGCGGTCGGGCAGCCGGCAGGTGCAGCGGTGGGTGGTGAAATCCACCCACGCCGACAACCACTACCTGGACTGCGAGGTCTACGCCGCCTGCGCGGCCGACCTGAAAAACGTCCGCAGCCTGGCTTTGCAGGCCCCGGCGGCAGCGCCCAAACCCCGGCCCGCGCCCCAGCCCACCCCCGAGGAGGACTGGATCGGGCAGCATGAAAACTGGATTTGACAGGAGGTGAACGCCGTGGCGGACAACGACAAGCGCCAGCGGCTGGAACAGATCAACAAGGCCATCGAGACCATCCTGGTGGGCGGCCAGTCCTACAAGATCGGCAGCCGGTCCCTGACCCGGGCCGACCTGGGGATGCTGAAATCCATGCGGGAGGACCTGGAAGCCCAGCTGGACACCGACCAGAGCGGCCCCCTGCTGAGCCGCACCTGTGTGGCCTTTTTTGACGGGAGGTGATGCTTTGTGGGCATTTTGGAAGGCCTGATCGCGGCGGTGTCCCCCCGGTGGGCCTATGAGCGGGAGGCCTGGCGCCAGAGTTACCAGGTGCTGCGGCACTACGACGCCGCCGGACAGGGGCGGATCAGCGGCCACTGGGCGGCCATCAACGAGAGCGCCGAGACCACCGACCGCTACAGCCGGGACATCATCCGGGCCAGAGCCCGGGACCTGGAGCGCAACAGCGATATTCTCCAGTCGGTGATCCTGGCCTATGACCGCAACGTGGTGGGCAAGGGCTACACCCTCCGGGCCAATACCGGGGACAGCACCCTGGACCGGCGGCTGGAAGATCTCTGGCGGCAGTGGTGCGAGGCCCGGAACTGCGACGTCACCGGGGAGCAGTCCTTCACCGAGCTGCTGCGGATGGCCGAGGAGCGGAAAAAGGTGGACGGCGGGATTTTGTTTTTGTTCCGCCACACCGCCGGGGGCCTGGTGCCCTTCAAGCTCCAGGCCATCGACGTGGACGAACTGGATACCAGCCGCACCCAGCCCCGCCGCAGGGGCAACCGGGTGGTGGGGGGCGTGGAGTACAACAGCTGGCGGCAGCCCCAGGGCTATTGGATCCAGCAGTACGACATTGAGGGCTGGCGGCAGCTGGAGTCGGTCTACATCGACGCCAGGGACGCCTTTTTCCTCAAATCCAAGCGGCACCCCAGCCAGCTGCGGGAAATGTCCGACCTGACCCACACCCTGACCCGCATCCGGGACGTCAACGAGTACATCAACGCCGTCTCGGTGAAAGAGCGGATCGCCGCCTGCATGGCGGTGTTCATCCGCAAGGCGCTGCCCTCGGGAGGCTTTGGCCGGTCGGCGGTGCAGACGGGCGACAACGGCCGGATCGACTACGCCGGGAAAAAGCTGACCCCCGGCATGATTATGGAGCTGAACCCCGGCGACAGCGTGGACGCCGTCAACCCCGGCAGCGCCGCCACCGACGCCGCCTCCTTCCTGCGGACCCAGCAGGCCCTGGTGGGGGCGGGGCAGGGCCTCAGCTATGAGGCGGTGAGCCGCGACATGAAGGGCTCCACCTATTCCAGCGCCCGGCAGAACGCGGTGGAGGACGAATATACCTACGCCGCCGACGTCGAGCTGTTGCAGCGGATGATGTCGGAGATTTATGAGCAGTTTGTGATCTCCTGTATCCTGGCGGGGCGGATCGCCCCGGCGGGATTCTGGGAGGACAAAAAGAAATACATGGCCCACACCTGGGTGAAAGCCCCGAAAAAGTGGATCGACCCCGCCAAGGAGGCGGGGGCCGGCCAGACCGCCCTGCAGTCCGGGCAGAAAACCTATCAGGACGTCTGCGCCGAGCGGGGCAAAGACTGGCGGCAGGCCATTGAAGAGACAGCCGCGGTTCTGGCGTATGGCCGGGAACGGGGCGTAGACATGGGAGGTGTACTGTTTGGCAGCAAAGCAGCAGCCCTGGACCCCGACGCAGACCAGGGCAAACCCGAAGAAGAATGACGGCACCCGTTCCATGGGCCAGATCCTGGCCCGGGAAGGGGAGGAGGACACCGGCCGCCGGCGGATCCTCAGCTTTTCCAGTGAGGAGCCGGTGGACCGGTATTTCGGCCCCGAAATCCTGGACCACGCCGGCGACGCCGTGAACCTGCAGCGCCTGAACGAGATCGGCGTCCTGCTTTTCAACCACGACCCGGACAAGGTGGTGGGCCGGATTCTCAAAGCCTGGGTGGAAAACGGCCGGGGCATGGCCGAGGTGGAGTTTGACACCGACGCCGAGTCTGAGGTCGTTTTCCAGAAAGTCTGCTCCGGCACCCTGAAAACCACCTCGGTCCGCTACCGGGTGGACCGGTGGGAGGTGGTGGAGGCCGGCAAGACCTCCGGCGACGGCCGGTTCACCGGGCCCTGTTCCATCGCCCGCAAGTGGACGCCGGTGGAGGTGTCCATTGTGTCGGTCCCGGCGGACCCCACCGTCGGGGTGGGCCGCTCGGAAGGGGAGGAGGCCCTGCCTCTCGACCTGTGGGAGCGGCAGATCCAGATCAACCAGAACAAAATGAGGTGACAACAGCATGAACAAAACCGAAGCACTTGCCCGTCAGCAGGCCCTGGTGAACCAGGCCCGCACCGAGAACCGCGGCCTCACCGCCGAGGAACAGGCCGAGTTCGAGCGCTGCCAGCAGATCATCGACGCCGAGCCCGCCGGCACCGCCGGCCAGGGCAGCCAGGGCGCAGCGGAGGGCCAGCGGGGCGCAGATCCCGCCGCCCCTGACCCCATCCAGCAGGCCCTGGCCGCCGAGCGCCAGCGGACGGCCGACATCACCAGCCTGTGCCGCCAGGTGGGGATGGACGCGGCCCCCTTCCTCCGGGACGGCGCGGACATGAACGCCGTCCGGGAAGCCGCCGTGAACTTTATGATTCAGCACCACGGCCCGGTGGGGGCCCGTTTCACCGACCACGACCAGCAGCAGGACTTCCGGCAGGCGGCCTCCGACGCCCTGCTGATGCGCAGCGGCTTTGCAGTGAGCAGCCCCACCGAGGAGGCCTATCAGATGCAGCGGCTGTCCCTGCGGGATATGGCCATCGAGTGCCTGGCCCGGGAGGGCGCAGGCACCACCACCGAGCTGCTGCGGATGAGCCGGGACGACCTGTGGGATCAGCTGCAGCGCCAGTTCCTCAGCCCCACCGCAGCCTTCCCCGCCATCCTGGACAACACCATCCGCAAGAGCATCGTCCAGCGGTATCAGGCCGCCCCCACCACCTTCCAGGTCTGGACCACCGAGGGCACCCTGAACGACTTCAAGCCCTCCAAGGACCACGAGTACCTGCTGGGCGGCGCCGGGGAGTTCCTGGAAGTCCCCGAGGGCGGCGAGCTGAAGCACGACACCCTGAAAACCGAGCTGCTGCCCCAGCGCAAGCTGTCCACCTATGGCCGCCAGTTCTCCATGACCCGGGAAGCCTTCGTCAACGACGACATCGGCCTTATCACCGAGATGCCCGGCCAGTATGCGGCGGCCGCCAAGCGCACCATCAACAAGCAGGTCTATCAGATTCTGATGACCAACCCCGCCATCTTTGACGGCGCGGCCCTGTTCGACAACGCCCACGGCAACCTGATGGAGACCGGCGGCGCCCCCTCCATCGACACCATGCAGGCCATCATGCTGAAGCTGCTGCGCCAGACCGACCCCTTCGGGGAGAGCATCATGGTGCAGCCCCGGTTCGTGATCGTGCCGGTGGGCTACGGCTTCAAGATGTCCCAGATTTTGGAAAGCCCCCAGATCGACGTGGAGGGCATCGGCAGCCACACTGCCAACGCCCTCTATCAGTACCGCAACCGCCTGCAGGTGGTGGAGGAGGGCACCATCAACACCCTGGCCAAGGGTGAGGCCCTGCCCTGGTTCATGGCGGGCGACCCCGCCACCGGCCGCTCCATCCAGGTGGACTACCTGAACGGCATGAAAACCCCCTCCATCCGCCGCAGCCAGCCCGCAGGCCGGCTGGGCTATGTGTGGGACCTGTGGATGGACTGGGGCGTCAGCGTAGTGGACTGGCGGGGCATTGCCAAGAACCCCGGCGCAAAGCAGTAAGGAGGTACAGCTATGGCAGCGATTTTTGTTCAGGTGGGCGATGTGATCGACTACACCGCCGCCGAAGATCTGTCCTTTGGGGACGTGGTGGACCTGACCACCCGCATCGGCGTGGCCGGTGCCGCCATCGCAAGGGACGCCGCCGGCCCGGTCCAGGTGACCGGCGTCTACCGGATTCCCAAGGCCACCGGGGCCGTGACGGTGGGCCAGGCCCTCTACTGGGCCAAGTCCGCCAAAAACCTCACCACCACCGCCGACAGCAACACCCCGGCGGGCTGGGCGGTGGCCCCCGCCGGCAGCGAGGACCCCGACGTCCTGGTGAAGATCGGGTAAGGGGGTGAGGGCCGTGAAACAGCTGATTGCAAAGCGCTCCATCCTCTACCAGAACCGGATCTACGGCCCCGGCGCGGCCCTGCCCGCCGCCGATGGCCGGATGGCTGCCGCCTGGCTGCGGGCCGGCAGCGCCGTCTGGCAGGAGGACACGCCCCCGGCTGAGGGGGAGAAGATGCTCACCGGCCACCTGGCCCTGCCCCAGCTGGCCGAGATGACCAAAGCAGAACTGACCGACCTGGCGGGGGAGCTGGGCCTGGATGTGTCGGCCGCCAAAACCAAGGCCGACCTGGTGGCCCTGATCGGGGCCGCAGAAGTCCAGGCCCCGGCCGAGGCTGTCCAGGACATGGACGACGAAACCGAATCGAGCGATGACGAGGGCACCCAGTGATGGGCGCCCTTTCTTTTCGGGACTGCATCGCGGCGGACATCCGGCAGGTCTTTTTGAACCAGGACGAATTTGCCGAGGTCCATACGGTGGACGGCAAACCCATGCGGGTGATCCTGGACGACGACAGCCTGCTGGAACGGGATGCCGCCCGGGGCGGCGTTTCCACCGACGGCCTCTACAAGACCCGGCGGCTGCTCTATCTCTCCAAAGAGGACTATGGCGGCCGCCCGGCCCCCGGCAAGGCCCTCAACCTGGACGGCCGCGTCTGGTATGTGGTCAGTGCGGATGAGGACGCCGGGATGCTGACCATCGAACTGGAGGCGAACCGCACATGATCCAGATTGAAGTGGACACCCAGGGCCAGATGGTGGCCATCAGCCAGCGGCTGGAACGGCTGGCCTTTGAGGCCCCCAATGTGCTGCGGCTGTCCCTGAATGCAGCGGCCCGGCAGGTCCGCAAACAGCTGACCCGAGACGTGGCCGACACCTACACGGTGGAGGACAGCGTCCTGAAAGACAGCAGCAAGGGCGCGCCCCGGCTCCAGACTGCCAAGCCCGGCAAGATGGAGGCAGTGATCCGATCCAAGGGCCCCATGCTGGACCTGCTGGAGTTTATGGTCCGTGATTCCGATCGGGGCGTCCAGGCCAAGGTCCTGGAATCCGGCAGTCTGAAATTCCTGGAGCGGGGCGGTGCCCCGGCCTTCATCGGGCAGTTTGAAAACGGCCACCGGGCGGTGCTCCAGCGGCAGGTGGGCCAGACCTACACCATGGCCGGGGCCCAGGTCCGCATCCAGCGGTACGGCATGCCCACCGACGGAAAGTGGCCCGACCTGACCCGGGTGAAAAAGCTGCTGGGCCCGGCGGTGCCCAGCATGATGGCCAATGAAGAAATCCAGGCCCGGGGCAGAGACCTGCTCTACCAAGTGCTGGACCAGGAGATCGACAAACGAATCGCCAAAACGCTGAAGCAGAAGGGGTGAGGCCATGAACGAACTTTATGGCATGACCGCCGAGTTTGCCGCCGACGCCCTGGCCGCCGATCTGGAGGAACTGTTTGCCGGGCAGCTGTTCCGCAGCTCGGCCGGCGGGGAGCGGGCCATCCGGTATTTTGTCAACGACCTGCCGGTCCGCACCGGCAACGACGAGGACCGGAGCCAGGACGCCCCCGAGCCCTACATCATCGTCCGGATCGGGGAGGGGACCATCCCGGAGGGAGACGCCGCCCAGGAAGTACAGATCGTCCTGGTGGTCGCCCTGTATGACGACCGGCCTGACCGCCAGGGCTATCGGGACCTGCTCCACATCATCCAGGAGATCGCCGCCCGCTACTGCAAAAACCCGGTGATCCGCATCCGGCCCGGCAGCGCCGGCGCCCGGGGCGGTCCCTATACCGTGAAGAAACCCATCCAGTGGGCCATCTGGAACGACTCCAAAGCCCATCCCTATTACCTGGGAGCGGTGGAGTTCCAGCTGGAAATTCCCACCATTTGCCCGGAGGTGCCTTTTACATGACGAAGAAAACCAAAACGGTTGGCTCTCTGGTCTACTGCGGCCCCAACATCAAGGGGCTGGCCATGACCTGGACCATCTACACCAATGGCCTGCCGGAGAAATTACAGGCAGCGGCCGACGCAGACAAGGCCCTGGCCGGCCTGATCGTGCCGCTGGACCAGATGCCGGAGGCCATGAAGCAGATCCGGATGAAATACGGCCGGATTTATACCTACTACAAGCGCGTTCTGGACGCGCAGAAAGGCTAAGGTGCGCCTATGGCATACGATCATGGCATCGGCGTGGTTGAAAATTCCACCAGCCTCACCACGCCGGTGGAAAGTTCGGCCGGGCTGCAGGTGATTTTCGGCACAGCTCCCATCCACCTGCTGAAAGACCCGGCGGCTGCCGTCAACAAGCCCGTCCTCTGCTACTCCTTCGCGGAGTGCCAGCAGGGGCTGGGCTATTCGGATGATTTTAAGGATTTTTCCCTCTGCCAGAGCATGGACGCCAGCTTCCGGGTGTTCAGCGTGGCGCCGGTGATCCTGGTGAACGTCCTGGACCCGGGCAAGGAGAGCCACACCACCGCCAACGAGGAGGCAGACTTCCCGGCGGCGGATGGCGTGGTCCGGTATGACAAGCCCTTTGTACTGCTGAACACCCTGTCGGTGAAAAACGGCGACACCCCCCTCACCGAGGGGGAGGACTACCTGGCGGAACACGCCGAGGACGGCTCGGTGACCATCACCCTGCTGGATGAGGCCGCCGAGGCCGAGACGGTGAAGATCGCCAGCAAGAGCCTCAACCCCGCCGGGGTGACCAATGCCGACATCGTGGGGGGCGTGGACGTGGAGACCGGCGCCGAAACCGGCATCGAGATGGTCCGGCGGATTTATCCCAAGTTCGGCCTGACCGCCGGCATCCTGCTGGCCCCTGGCTGGAGCCAGGACCCGGTGGTGACCGCCGCCCTCCAGGCCAAGACCGAGGGGATCGGCGGGGTGTTCCGGGCCCAGACCTACATCGACATCTCCACCGACAAGGCCAGCGGCGGCGCTGCCGTCTACACAGAGGTCAAGGCCGCCAAGGAAAAGCAGGGGGTCACCTCGGCCTTTGCGGCGGCCCTCTGGCCCATGGTAGCGGTGGGCAGCAAGGTGTATGCCTTCTCGGCCATGCTGGCACCCCTTACCGCCTATGTGGACGCCAGCCATGGAGACGTGCCCTACGACGGCCCCTCCAACAAGGACCTGCGGATCACCGGCACCGTCCTCCACGACGGCACCGAGGTGCTGCTGGACCAGCAGCAGGCCAACGACCTGCTCAACGCCAACGGTGTCATCACCGCCATCAATGCCAACGGCTGGAAGGCCTGGAGAACATCTCGGCCGCCGACCTGTGCAAGGTGGGCAAGATGGTCAAAAAGACCGACGGCGTGGACCCCATCGCCGAAATGTCCCTGCCCTACGCCATCTACATGGCGGCCCGGGTCACCGGCAAGCCCCTGGAATTTTTCCAGCAGATGCCCGCCCGTGAGGCCATCAAGCTGAAAAACCTTGTGACGGGTTTTCTCTACGGCGGGGATGGGGAGGAATAACCCCGCCGGAAATCCGCAAGGCCTGCGTGGCCCTGGCCATGCAGCTCCACAGCGGGATTGATTATTTTCTCGAAATGTCCCTGGATGACCTGAACGAACTGGCAAAGGTGGTGATGGAGTATGCCCAAAAGCAAAACCATGGAACTGGCCATCAAAATCGCCGGTAAGGTGGACAAGTCCCTGGGCACCAGCGTGAAAGCTTCCTCCAAACAGCTGAACACCATCATTCAGACCGCCAACCGGCTGTCCAACGTCACAGCCGCCGGCCTGGCTGCCATGGGCACCGGCGCTGCGGCCGCCACCAAGTACCTGGCGGACCTGGGCTGCCAGTGGCAGAAGGCCGAAAACCAGGTGGCCTCCTCCACCGGCGCGGCGGGCGCAGAGCTGGAAAAGCTCCGCAGCGTCATGGAGACGGTCTACGCCAACAACTTCGGCGAGGACGTCAACGACGTGGCCGAGGCGGTGGCCCTGCGGATGGTGGGCCCGGCGGTGAACACCGTCTCCAAGGGAATGTCCGCCTTCAGTCAGGCAAAGACCTTCTTTGCCCTGCTCCAGGCTTCCGGCAAGCTGACCCAGTTTGTCACCGTCCTGAAAACCGCCGGCACAGCCCTGGCGGGGCCCCTGGGGATCATTCTGGCCATCGGCGCGGCCCTGGTGCTGCTGTACCGGAACTGGAGCCAGGTGGACGCCCTGGTCCAGTCCTTCATCGCCATGGTGGGGGAGCGGTTCCCGGCGGCGGGGGCTTTCCTCCAGGCCTTCTGGCAGTCGGTCCAGGCCGGGGCCGCCAACGCCCAGGCCATCATCCAGAACCTGCTGGATTTTGTGGGGAACGTCTTTGCCGGCAACTGGTCCGCCGCCTGGCAGAATATTGTCAACATCTTCGGCAATATCTTCGGCCTGATCGGCAACATCGCCAAGGCACCCATCAACGGGGTCATCGCCCTTATCAACCAAGCCATCGAGGGGATCAACGGCCTGGCGGTGGATATTCCCGACTGGGTGCCAGTGGTGGGCGGCAAACAGCTGGGCTTTTCCATTCCCACCATCCCCCAGCTGGCGGCAGGCGGCATCGCCACCCGGCCCACCCTGGCCGAGATCGGCGAGGGCGGGGAGCCGGAAGCGGTGATGCCCCTGTCCAAGCTGGCCCAGATGCTGGACCAATGGCCGAAACCCGGCCCCAATGGCCGGGGCGGCGGCGCTGCCGGAGGAGACAGCATCACCTTTGCCCCGGTGTTCAACTTCTACGGCGGTACCCCCACCCGGGAGGAGGCCCAGGAGGCCGGCCGCATCAGCTTTGCCGAGTTCAAGCGGCTGTACAAACAGATGAAGGCCGAAGAGCGCCGGAAGAATTTCCGCACCGAGCCGGTCTAAGGAGGGGATTTCATGGAAGCAACCTATACCACCCGGGCGGGAGACGCCTGGGACCTGATCGCCTGCCGGGTTTATGGGGATGTGAAGTACACCGGCTGGCTGATGGCGCACAATTTCCCGCTGCTGGATGTGTTTGTGTTTGACGCCGGAACGGTGCTCAACACCCCGCCCCTGCCGGCAGAACAGGCCGCCTCCAGCCTGCCCGCCTGGAGGACCCGGTGAGGCCCCGGCGGGCGGAGGCCGCCCTGACCTGGAACGGGGCGGCGGTGACCACCGACATGATCGGCTCCAAGGGGGAGGTGACCTACACCGACCCCGCCGACGGTGAGTCGGACACCATTGACATCACCATCAACGACCGGGACGCCCAGTGGGCGGGGGACTGGCTGCCCCAGAAGGGGGATACCCTCACCGCCCAGATTCTGATTTATGACTGGGACGCCGAGGGGGATGACCGCAGCTTTGACTGCGGGTCCTTCACCCTGGACGATTACAACTTTTCGGGCTGGCCCCGGACCGGCACCATCTCGGGGGTGTCGGTGCCGGCAGACACCTCCTTCAAGACCACCAAGCGCACCAAAACATGGGAAAAGGCCACCCTCCAGGCCATCGGCCAGGAAATCGCGTCCCGGGCGGGGATCACCCTGGTGTGGGATGTAGAGGGCGGGGACGTGCCCATCGAAACGGTGGAGCAGACCGAGCAAAACGACTGTGAGTTCTATACCCAGCTCTGTGGGACCTACGGCCTCTGCCTCAAGCTCTACGCCCAGAAGCTGGTGGTGTACGACCGGGAGGCCTGCAAGGCCAAAGAGCCGGTGGACACCATCGGCAGGGAGGATATCCAGACCTGGAACTGGCACACCAAGCTGGAGGGCACCTACACCGGCGGGGAGTACACCTACACCGACCCCACCACCGAGGAGGAGATCAAGGCCACCGTCGGCGGCGGGGACCGCATCCTGAAGGAATCGGGCAAGGCGGACAACGCCGCCGACGCCCAGCGGAAAATCACCGCCCTGGTGAACAAGGCCAACCACGGCGCCACCACCCTGTCGGTGACCATCCAGGGCCGGCCGGGGCTGGTCGCCACC
Organism: Faecalibacterium sp. An192; assembly: GCF_002160175.1. Taxonomy (NCBI): domain Bacteria; kingdom Bacillati; phylum Bacillota; class Clostridia; order Eubacteriales; family Oscillospiraceae; genus Faecalibacterium; species Faecalibacterium sp. An192. The sequence continues at coordinate 5,251 of NZ_NFKB01000040.1, read as the reverse complement.
CAGTGCGTGACGGTGGAGGGGATGGGCGGCGCCATCGACGGCAAGTACTACATCGACAGCGCCGCCAGCCATATCGGCAGCGGCTACACCATGGAGCTGGAGCTGTCCAAAGTGGAAGGAGGCAGCCTGTGAGCGCAGAAATCCGTGTGGGCAAGGTGTCCAGCATCGACTATCCCAGCGGGATGGTCCGGGTGACCTATCCCGACATGGACGACGACGTCACCCGGCTGATCCCGCTGTTTTCGTCGGAATACGCCATGCCCCCGGTGGGGGCCCTGGTGGCGGTGGTGCATCTGTCCAACGGCGCCGAGGCCGGGGTGGTGCTGGGCCGGCCCTGGTCGGCCAAACTGACGCCCCCGGAGGGCTTCGAGGGCCTCTATCGCAAGGACTTTGACCTGACGCCGGGGAAGTGCTTTTTCCGGTACGATGCAGCCGGCCCCGAAAGTTTCTTTCACAATGAGGGGGACAGTGCGGTGGAAATCCAGGGCAGCCAGGACACCCGGATCAAGGGCGACCGCACGGCCGCCATTGATGGCAGCGCAGACACCACCGTCAAGGGGGACTGTTCCAAGACCGTCCAGGGCAGCCAGACCACCGCCATTCGGGGGGACGCAACGATTACCGTCTCGGGGAAGCTGACCCTCCAGGTAGGAGGCTGTACCGTCCAGATCGACGGCAGCAGCGTGTCGGTGACCGCTGCCAGTGCGGTGAGCCTGAATGCTCCTACCCTCAAACTGGAGGGCACCACGGTGCAGATCAGCGGCGCCACCGTCAACATCACCGGCGGGGCAGGGGATTGCGCCATCATGGGCAAGAGCCTGGTGAACCACACCCACACCTGTGCCGCGCCGGGCAGCCCCACGACGCCGCCGCTTTGATGGGAGGGATGCAGCATGATCGGGACACTGGGTCCCAATCTCATTTTCACGGTGAGCGATGACTACGTTTTGACCTTTAGCGGGATGACCCGGGACGTATCGGGCCGGTGGGCCACCCACGAGACCCCCGGCATCAAGCCCCGGGCCGAGTTTCTGGGCCCCGGGCTGCAAGGCGTCAGCCTGCCCATCACCCTGTCCGCCGGCCTCGGCGTGAAGCCCCGGCGGATGCTGGACCTGGTGGAACAGATGGTGGAGACCGGCGACGCCGAGTATTTAATCCTGGGGTTCCGGCCGGTGGGGAAGAACCGCTTCCGGGTTACCGGCTCCAGCGAGACCTGGGACGTGATCTACAACCAGGGGGAGCTGGCCCGGGCAAAGCTCACCCTCACACTGGAGGAGTACGCCTGATGTACGATTTCAAGCTGGAATACACCTTTTCGGATGACAAGCTGGCCGACATCGACCGGCAGCTGAATCTGCTGCTGACCACCCGGGTGGGCACCATGCCCCTGGACCGGACCTTCGGTCTGTCCATGGACTATCTGGACCGGCCCGCCGCGGTGGCCAAAAGCCTGTATGTGGCCGAGCTGGTGGAAAAGGTGAGCACCTTCCTCCCGGCCATCCGGGTGCGGGAGGTGAAATGGCAGGCCGGCGCCGCACTGGCCATTGCCGACAAGATGGTGGATATCCTGATCGCCACCGGCACCAAAAACGGCACCATCAAAGTGAACAACGCCGACGTGGCCGTGGCAGGCCTGATGGCTCTGGCCTACAAGGCCAAGGTGTCCCAGGCGGATCTGGATGAGGCTCTGGCCGCCGTCCTGGCCGCCAAGGCGGAACAGTCCGACCTGTCCGCCCTCAGCGCCAAGGTCACCACCCTGGTGGGCGAGGACGCCAGCAAGTCGGTGCGGGCGATTTCGGCCGAAGAAGTGGCCAAGATCGTGGCCGGCGCCCCCGAGAGCTACGACACCCTGAAAGAGCTGGCCGACTGGCTGGCCGCGCACGAGACCGACGCCGCCGGAATGAACAGCGCCATTCAGGCCAACAAGAAGGACATCGCCAGCCTGAAAACCCTGCTCGGCTCCATCCCGGAGGAGGCGGCATCGAGCAACCTGGTGGATTATATCGCTGAGTCCATCGCGGCCATCGGCATCGGCAACTACGCCACCACCGAGGCCATGAACGCAGCCCTGTCCGGCAAGGTGGACAAGGTGAGCGGCAAGGGCCTGTCCACCAACGACTACACCGACGCCGAGAAAAACAAGCTGGCGGGCATCGCCGAGGGCGCCACCAAGGTGGAAGCTGGCACCAACCCGGGCAGCATCAGGATCAACGGCTCCGAGACGCCGGTGGTGTCCATTGCCACCGACCAGGAAGCCGGCGAAATGCTGGACGAGGTTTTTGCTGAGGCTTGACGTTTACTCTGGCAGTGTGCAGAGGGGAACCGGCTGTCCGGCCGGTTCCCCCTACCTTTGGAGGGAATAACGTGAACAACAGTCTCATTACCATCAAACATTTTCGGGAAGGACTTGAAAGGCTGATGGCTCTGGTGGGCGAAGTGGCATCGACTGCCACCGGCGCCCTCACCGATCTGGAAGAGGCCAAAATGGACAAACCCACCTTTTTCACTGCCACCCTGACCAGCACCGAATGGTCCGACAATGCCGGCGAGGAAAGCGCCGGCGCCGGCTATCCGTACGTTTATAACCTGATGGCGGCGGGGGCCACGGCGGCAGACGGGGCAGAGTGCATTTTGACGCCCCAGTCCCAGAGCACCGCCGCCCGCTGCGGGATGTGCCCGACGGCGGAAGTGCTGGAGGGGGCCATCCGGTTTTATGCCCAGTCCCTTCCGGCTGAAGACATGACCATGCAGGTGCGCCTGATCCCGGGCGCACCGGAACAGGAGGGATAATCATGGGATTCGGCTCAGTCAACACCGGCTACCCGGTCAAGATCAATGAACCCGGCGGGGTGGCCGGCATCGGCAGCGACGGCAAAATCCCCGCCCAGCTGATCCCCGAAATGGGCGGCGGCTTTGTCCAGATGACCGAGGAAATCCCGGTGGAGCAACGGAAAAAGGACACCTTGTACAGCCTCATTGAGGTGGATTTCTCGGCCGGGTCTGCGGCGCAGAAAGGGGATGATTAAATGGGCCAGCGCTATGTGTGGAACAAGTATAACCGGAATTCCAAGACGACCTATTCGGAACGCACGAGAAGCAGTTCTGCTTCGTTTAAAACGAGTGTCCCAGGTTCTTTTACTGGTTACACGGGGTGTTCTTTCAATTCAAATAACGGAACATTTTCTCTGTCAGGAGCAACCTCGGTAACGGTTTACAATCAAACCGCACAGAATCTCGGCACGTATTACCGTAAGAGTGGCAGTTCGGTTCTGTATGGGAACTGGACCGCCAAAATGGACAACAATGATATCAACAATGGAAAGACAACCATTTCGTGCTCGGGTACGGAGCATTATGCTGTGTCGTCCACGTCTTATATCAAAGGTTCCCTGATCGGCCCTGTCTCGGCGGCCAAAAACGGCAAGTATCCCAACAACAATTACAGCGGCTCTTACTGGTACGTTTATGAGGGCACCGACAGCATCGATCCGGCAGTTTCCATCCCGGAGTCCGTCATGGGCGGCGATACCATCCAGATCACCCTCACACCATCTGAGGGCAAGGTTTATGGCGGGAACGTGTCGTATCTGTACGAATCCAAGCTGGATGAAGGCGAATGGACCGCGATTGCTACCACAGCAGAAACCACCCAGAGCCTGCTTGTCCCCAAAGGCACCAACACGGTGCAGGTGCGGGTGCGCGCCCAGGATGACATGGGGTTTGTGTCGGAGGATTATGTCCTTTCGGCCGCAGTCAGTGTCATCAACAATCTGCCCCCGACAGCGCCCGGCTCCATTCAGGCGACGAATGTGATTCAGGACGAGGAAGCCACCATCACCCTGACGGCCGCTTCCGACCCGGATGGCCAGGTGGTCAGCTACATCTATGAGCGCAGCCACGACGATGGCGAATGGGAACAGATCGCCGATGTCAACAGCCTGACCTGTACCGATCGGGTGGGGGAATGGGCCGTGGTGGCCTATCGGGCCAAGGCGGTGGACAACGAAGGGGCGTCCGGCCCGTATGCAGCCACCGAGACACAGGACGTAAATGTGAATTACGTCTATATCGGCGGCCCGGGAGAAGAGCTTGGCCCCAAACCGGCACCGTTTCCCCTGGAGCTGCTGGTCAATGTCTCGGGCACATCCCAGGTGACGGACATTTCGGTCCGTGCCGCCCTGGATGGGAAGCAGGTTTACAGCGGTACCCCCAGCGCGGGGGAGCAGGTCACAATCCCCATCAAAACCCATCTGTTGGGGGCCGGCACCCACACCGTCGAGGTGCAGGCCAGCAAGGATGACTATCTGCCGGCATCCAAGCGGTATACCTTTACCGTCCCGGCGGTGGTTCTGCCGGATGGCGGCGTGGGTGCACTGGCCCAGGGCCCCGATGGCCGGGCTGTTTACCACACCACCCTGGCCCAGCGGTGCATCGGCCGGGACGGCGTGGACATCCAGGCCCAGATGGATGCCCTGACTGCCCGGGTCAAGACTTTGGAGGGCTGATATGTACATTTTGAGCAAGACCAAAAGCGACGCCGGCCAGTATCCGGTCCTGGAAACCTGGCCCGGCCTGACGGCTCCGGATGGCTTCTACTGGTGGCCGGACAGCCTGGATCAGACCCAGTTTGACCAGTACCAGGGCTTTGTGACCCTGGAAGTGGCCCGGGGTACCGTGGTGAGCTGTACGCCCAACCAGCCGGCCTTTGAGGCCTGGCAGGCGGCGCAGCTGGCCGCCCGGAAGGCGGAGCGGATCGCGGAGAGCAAGGCGGATTTGTCTGCCTACCTGCTGACCCATCCGCTCCAGTGGACCGACGGCCAGTATTACGCCATCACCGCCGAAAAACAGCAGCAGCTGACCGGCAAAATCATGAGCGCTACCATGGCGGCCCAGACCAGCACCCCGTACAGTCTGACCTGGAACGCCACCGGCCAGGAGTGCCAGTCCTGGACCCTGGAAAACCTGACGGCCCTGGCCTTCGCCATCGACGCCCGGGTCACGGGCCTGGTGAGCTACCAGCAGGCCCAGGAGGTGGCCATGCAGGCCGCCGCCACGCTGGAGGATCTGGAGGCCATCCCGGTGGACTATGACAGCGTCCCCCTGCCGGGAGGTGAGACGGCATGAAAATAATCGCAAAAGAAATGAACTGCTCCAGTAAAAGTAGACAATGAAAAAAGAAGGCCTCCTGTGGTAGAATAAAACTACTACAGGAGGTCTTTGCTATGCCCAGAAAATACAGCCACATTCAGGA
>NZ_NFKB01000004.1:0-130655 GCF_002160175.1 Faecalibacterium sp. An192 | reverse complement strand
AAGACTGGCCTGGCTCCGCTCTCGCTTCGCCAGGCCAGTCTTTGATTCGTTTACTTCTACCCCTTGCAGGCCTCTTTTTTGTACTGTCCGCACAATATGGGGCGGTTCATATGCCGGGGGATATTTATTTTATTGTCACATAAGGGAATTTACACCACTCTGCCTTATTTTGAACACATTTGCATCCTATAGTATGTATGATTCCAAACAAACTGAAAGGAGCATTTGCCAGTGATCGAAGTGTCGCATCTGACCAGGGAGTACAGCGGCCGTCCGGCGGTGAGTGATTTGTCCTTCACCGTGGAGGACGGACAAGTTTATGGCCTGCTGGGTTCCAATGGAGCGGGAAAATCGACCATTATGAACATCATCACCGGGTACCTTGCCGCCACCAGCGGGACGGTAACGGTGGACGGGCACCCATTGCCTGAGGAAGCCGACGCAGCCAAAGCCTGCATCGGCTATCTGCCCGAGACGCCGCCCCTCTACCCCGAAATGACGGTAAGGGAATATCTGACCTTTGCCGCCGAGCTGAAAGGGGTCAAACGGGCCGAGCGCACCGCCCAGGTGGAAAAGGCAGCCCGCCGCACCGGCCTGACCGACGTGATGCCCCGGCTGATCCGCAACCTGTCCAAAGGCTATCGCCAGCGGGTGGGCATTGCCCAGGCACTGCTGGGTCACCCCAAGGTGATTATTCTGGACGAGCCGACGGTAGGCCTGGACCCGGCGCAGGTCATTGAGATCCGCCGCCTGATCCGGGAGCTGGGACAGGGGCACACGGTGATCCTGTCCAGCCATATCCTCAGCGAGGTGCAGGCCGTCTGCTCTCAGGTGCTGATCCTCTCCCATGGCCGCCTGGTGGCGGAAGGCACGCCCCAGGAACTGAGCGCCCAGCTGAGCCCCCACGGCGTCCTGCACGCCACTGCGCTGGGCAGCCGGGAGGCGGTGGCCGCCGCAGTGCGGGCCGTGAAGGGGATTCAGTCGGTGGACATTGAGGAGGAAAGCGGCGGGGAAGTCACTTTCACCGCCCGCAGCGGCTCGGGCGAAGATCTGCGGGCTGCGGTCAGCCAGGCGCTGGCCGCCGCGGGCTGCGCCGTCCTGAATCTGACCGCCGAGACCCGCAGCCTGGAGGACGTGTTCCTTGAGCTGACCGAATCCGAACAGGCGGACATCGCCGGCCAGACCGAAGGGGAGGAGGAGTAAGATGACGGCTATATTCAAACGGGAATTCCGCAGCAGCTTCTCCGGCATGATGGGCTGGCTGCTGACCGCCTTTCTCACCGGCACTTCGGCGCTCTATTTCTTTGCCAATAACCTGGGGTTCGGCCTGACCGACTTCGGCTACTATACCCTGTACCAGACGGTTTTTGTGCTGCTGGTGTATGTGCCGGTGCTGGCCATGCGCAGCTTTGCCGAGGAAAAACACAGCCGCACCGATCAGCTTCTTTTGACCAGTCCGGTGTCGGTCTGGGGAATTGTTCTGGGCAAATATCTGGCCATGTGCGCCGTCTTCGCGCTGCCCTGCCTGATGGATGCCCTGTTGATCGGGGTTCTGCGGGCGCTGGGCTCCACCAACACCGCCCTTCTGTCCAATTTCTCCAGCCTGCTCTGCTATTATCTGCTGGGCTGTGCGGCCATTGCTATATGCGAGTTCCTCTCCAGCCTGACCGAAAACCAGATCATTGCCGCGGTGATGGGATTTGGCGCTCTGCTGCTGGCCTATCTGATGCCGGGTCTGCGCAGCCTGTTCAATGCGGGCAGCGTCATGGCTCTGGTGGTCTTTACGGTGCTGGCTGCCGCGGTTTCGCTCTGGGCCGGCCTGCGCAGCCGCAGCCTCACGCTGGGATGTTTCCTGTTCGCCGCTCTGGCGGCCTGCATCTCGGTGCTGTTCACCGTCCGCAGCGCCTGGCTCACCGAGGCTTTCAGCTCGGTGCTGGGGGCCCTGGCCCTGTTCTCTCCCTTTGAGGATTTTGTCAATGGCAGCTTCTCGCTGCCGTCTCTGGTGTATTACATCAGCGTGGCAGGGCTGTTCCTTTTCTTTACGGCGCAGGGCATTGAAAAGCGCCGCTGGAACTGAAAGGAGGCCCGACGATGAACAAAGAATCCAAACTGCGCCGCCTTTTTGCCGCACCGGCGGACGGCGGACGCATCTTCCGCAATGGCCTGTACTCCACCGCCATCCTGGCGGCCGCCGTGGTGCTGGTGATCCTCATCAATCTGATTGTCCAGGCCATCCCCACCACATATACCGAGTTCGACCTGTCTGAAGGCGGCCTGTACACCCTGAGTGATACTTCCGTCCAGGTGGCGGAGGGCCTGACCCAGGATGTGACCATCTACTATCTGTGTGAAACCGGCAGCGAAGATGCCATCATCACCCGGCTGCTGGATCAGTATGCAGCTTCCAGCAGCCACATTCACTGGGAACAGAAGGACCCCGCCCTGTATCCCACCTTTGCCTCTCAGTATGGGGCCGAGCAGGTCTCGGGCGGCAGCCTGATTCTGGACGCCGGCACCGGCAGCGATGTGCTGGACGCGGTGGACTTTTACGTCTACGACTACTCCGACTATTACAATTATAGTGTCCGCTTTGACGGCGAACAGCAGATCACCTCGTCGCTGTACCGCCTGACCAGCGGGGAAGTCAGCCAGGCCTACTACACCACAAACCACGGGGAACGGCCCCTGTCGGACACCCTGGTGGATGCCCTGGAGGCCCAGAATATCCAGCCTCAGGAGCTGAACCTGTTGAGCAGCACCATTCCTGAGGACTGTGACCTTCTCATCATCAACTGTCCTGCCAGCGATTTCACCGGCCCGGAGGGCGCGGTGGATGAAATCGGCATGCTGGAGGAATATCTGGCCGCCGGCGGCAAGGTTCTGCTCACCACCGACGCCTACTACAGCACCCCCAACCTGGATGCGGTTATGGCCGAGTTTGGGCTGTCCCGGGTGGACGGCCTGATTGTGGAAGGGGATGCCAACCACAGCCTGTACGGCTACAGCTATTATCTGCTGCCCGATTACGCCATCACCACTGAGAGCACCGCCCTGGATGGCCTGGACACCAGCGCCTACCTGCTGCTGCAGATGGCCCAGGGCATCCAGATCACCCAGAACAACAGCGTCACCGCCGAGCCTCTGCTGACCACTTCCTCGGCCGCCTACAGCAAGACGGCGGGCTATGAGATGACCACCACCGACAAGGAGGAGGGCGACATCGACGGACCCTTCAACCTGGCGGTGTGGGCCCAGAACGACACCACCGGCGCCCAGGTGATTTGGGTGGGCTGCTCCAACATGGATGACGACACTTTGTATATGAGTGTTCCGGGCAACTGTGATTTCCTGGTGGGCTGCGCCGCCTCTCTGACCGGCCAGTCCAGCGACATCCTGATTGACGCCAAGGCATTGGAGGCCGACCAGCTGACCATCCCGGCCGGCACGGCCACCGTGGTGGGTCTGGTGTTCCTGCTGGCGGTTCCGGCAGGTCTGCTGATCGCCGGCGCAGTGGTCACCATCCGCCGCAGAAGAAGATAAGGGAGGGGACTGCATGAAAGCCAAACAGCGCACCCTGCTGATCTTGCTGGTTCTGGTGGTGCTGGCGGGCGCCACCCTGGCCCTGCTGACCCGTTCCAACCAGAAAGCGGAACAGGCCGCCAGCGAGGCCGAGGCCGGAACCATCCCGCTGTCCTCCTTCGCGGTGGACAGCCTGACCGAAATCCAGTACACCTACCAGGGCGAGGCCGTCTCGCTGCTCTACAACGGAGAGACATGGACCCTGGCCGACGACCCGGACTACCATCTGGATCAGACCAAGTGCAACACCATGGCCGCCGCTCTGGCTGACCTGAAGGCCAAACGTCAGCTGGACGCCCAGACCGGGGAGGATTACGGCATGGAGGTTCCTCTGGTCACCGTCACGGTGACGGCAGGCGGAGAGACCAATACCTTCACCTTTGGGGACACCAACACCATCACCGGGGACATTTACGTCCAGAAGGAAGGGGACAGCGCTGTCTATACGGCGGCCTCCTCCAAGGTGAGCTGCTTTGAATACGGCAAGGAGGAACTGTTCGGCGCCTTCAACCCGGCGGGCATTACTTCCAGCAGCCTGGAAACCATCGACTACACCTATTTCGGCGGCGGGGAGAGTTTCTCGGTCCAGCTCAAAGCCGTGTCGGTGGCCGCTGACGCGGACAGTTCTGCCAGCGAAGCCGCAGACAGCGCGGCCGACAGTGAAACCTACACCACCGCCTGGCGCCTGGCCGATGAGACCGAAACCGCCCTCAATGAGGAGGCGGTCAACGGGATTCTGTCGGCCCTGAGCGGCTATGTGTCGGGGCAGATCACCGGCGCCGAACCGGCAGATTATGGCTTTGATGCCCCGCTGGTCACCGTCACCGCCTCCGATGGAGAAACCACTTACCAGGTCACCTATGCCTCCGGAACCGACGGCTGTTATATGATGACGGAAGGGGACAGCTCCATCTATAAAGTGGACCTCACCGTCCCCGAGGCCTTCCACTATACGGCGGAACAGCTGAAGGCCGCCTCGTAAAAAGCAAGTAAAATTTCATTTTTTCAGTCAGCCCGAGCGCCTCCAGCGCCCGGGCTTTTTCAATGCCTGCGTTCATTTCAGGGATTCGTCAAAGTTCGGCCGGTTTGGAAACCTTGTTTTGCGAATTGACATTTTCTGCACGATTGTTTAAGATAGACACAGTATGCCGTCTGTGTTCTGCGGCCGGCGTGCGACGCATTGATTCCATGCAAGGGGAGGACTCATCTGGAAAATGGATAATTCTGTAATCGTATCCCTGCGTGACATCGTAGTGGACTTTGACGGCCAGCGCATCCTGAACGGATTGAACCTGGACATTCACGACAAGGAATTTGTGACGCTGCTGGGCTCGTCGGGCTGCGGCAAAACCACCACGCTGCGGCTGATCGCCGGCTTTTTGGAGCCCAATGCAGGCCAAATCATCCTGCACGGCAAAAACATCACCGGCGTGCCGCCCTACCGGCGGCCGGTGAATACGGTGTTCCAAAAGTATGCCCTGTTCCCGCATCTGAATGTGTATGAAAACGTGGCCTTCGGCCTGCGGCTCAAGCACATGGACGAGGACACCATCCGCACCAAGGTGCGGGACATGCTGGAAGTGGTGGGCCTGAAAGGTTTTGAACGGCGCAGCATCTCCCAGATGTCGGGCGGCCAGCAGCAGCGCGTGGCCATTGCCCGCAGCCTGGTCAACGAGCCCGAAATCCTTCTGCTGGACGAGCCTCTGGGCGCGCTGGACCTCAAGCTGCGCAAAGAGATGCAGCTGGAGCTGAAACGCCTGCAGCGGGAAATGAACATCACCTTTATTTATGTCACCCACGACCAGGAAGAAGCCCTGACCATGTCGGACACCGTGGTGGTCATGAACGGCGGCGTCATCCAGCAGGTGGGTACCCCCGAGGAAATCTACAACGAGCCCAAGAACGCCTTTGTGGCCGACTTCATCGGCGACTCCAACATCATTGACGGCGTCATGCACCGGGACTTCCTGGTCTCCTTTGCCGGAGTGCAGTTCCCCTGCGTGGACCGCGGCTTCAAGCCCGAACAGAGCGTCCAGGTGGTGGTCCGTCCCGAGGACATCGAGGTGGTCTCCCCGATGGAAGGCCAGCTGACCGGCGTGGTGGACGACGTGATTTTCAAGGGCGTTCACTTCGAGATGCATGTGGACTGCGACGGCCGGGAATGGCTGATCCATTCCACCCGCGCCTGCACCCCCGGGGAGCGGATCGGCATGTGCATCGGCCCCAATGAGATCCATATTATGGCACGGTCGGAGGGGTGAAGGGAATGAAAGGATATGATAAACGGCTTGCCGCCCCGTACCTGGTGTGGATGGCGCTGTTCACGGTCATTCCGCTGCTGATTGTCTGCTACTACGCCCTCACCGACGCCGAAGGCCGCTTCACCCTGGCCAATCTGGTTTCGGTCAGCGGATACGGTTCGGTGTTTGCCCGCAGCCTTCTGCTGGCCATGATTGCCACCGTCATCTGCCTAGTGATTGCCTTCCCGGTGGGATACTTTCTGTCCCGCCTGCGGGTGAACAAACAGCGGATCATGCAAATGCTGGTGATGCTGCCCATGTGGATGAACTTCCTGCTGCGGACGTACGCCTGGATGGGCCTGCTGAGCATCAACGGCCCCATCAACACCCTGCTGGGCCTGTTTGGTCTGGGACCCTTCAATATGCTCAACACCGCAGGGGCCGTCGTCCTGGGCATGGTCTATAACTATGTGCCCTATATGATCCTGCCCCTGTACACCAGCATGACCAAGATCGACCAGAGCATCGTGGAGGCCGCCCAGGACCTGGGCGCCAACACCACCCAGACCCTGTTCCGGGTCCTGATCCCCATGAGCGTGCCTGGCATCTGCACCGGCATCACCATGGTGTTTGTCCCGGCGGTGTCCACCTTCGTCATCAGCCGGATGCTGGGCGGCGGCGCCAACCTGCTGATCGGCGACCTGATCGAGATGCAGTTCCTGGGCAACAGCTACAACCTGAACGTGGGTTCGGCCATGAGCCTGGTGCTGATGATTATTGTCCTGCTCTGCATGAGCTTTACTTCCAGCTTTGACGAAGACGAAATGGAGGGGGTGTCCTGATGAAAACCAAACATCTCCGCCTGATGCAGCGGACCTATGTCATCCTGTTTTTCGGGTTCATGTACCTGCCCATTGCCTACATGATCCTGTTCAGCTTCAACGAGAGCAAGGGCTACGCCCTCTTTACCGGCTTTACCACCAAATGGTATGCCAGCCTGCTGACCAACTCCTCCATCCTGCGGGCCCTGGTGGTCTCGCTGGAGGTGGCGCTGGTCTCGGCTGTGGTGGCCACGGTGCTGGGCACCGCGGCGTCCCTGGGCATTGCCGGCATGAACCGCACCTCCCGGCTGGTGATCACCAACATCACCTATATCCCGGTGGTCAACCCCGAAATCATCACCGGTATCTCTCTGATGCTGCTGTTTGTGGCGTATCAGCGGTTTGCAGCAGGGGTGTCCTGGCTGCCGGATACCATCATGGGCATGCCCACCCTGTTGATTGCCCATGTGGCCTTCAACGTACCTTACGTCATCTTCAACGTCAGCCCCAAGCTGCGCCAGCTGGACATCCACCTCTATGAGGCGGCTCTGGACCTGGGCTGTGACCCCAAGCAGGCCTTTTTCAAGGTGATTCTTCCCGAGATCAGCCCCGCCATCCTGTCCTCCTTCCTGATCTGCCTGACCTACTCCATCGACGACTTCATGATCTCCTATTTCAACTGTGGCACCGTCGAGACCCTGCCCATCGCCATCTACTCCATGACCCGCCGCAAGGTCAGCCCTGAGATCTACGCCCTGTCCACCATCATGTTCGGGGCCATCCTGGCCGTAATTCTGCTGTCCAATGTGCTGGAAGGCCGCCGCTACAAGCGGGACCTGAACGCACAGCAGCAGATGTGAGGGGAGGGGGACAAGATGAAACATCTGTTTGCATTTGTGTCCGCCCTGGTGCTGGCCGCAGCCTGCACCGGAACTGCAATGGCTGCGGAACCCATCCAGGTCAACGAGGACATCAGCGTCTCCGGGGACTACGACTGGACCCGGTTCGCCGGCCAGAACGTCACCCTGAACGTCTACAACTGGGGCGAGTATATCTCCAACGGGTCGGACGACAGCGTGGATGTGGTGGCCGCCTTTGAGGAGCTGACCGGCATCCATGTGAACTACACTACCTTTGATTCCAACGAGTCGATGTACGCCAAGCTCAAGTCGGGCGCGGCCAGCTATGATGTGGTGATTCCCTCCGACTACATGGTGGCCAAAATGATTGAGGAGGACATGCTGCTGCCTCTGGACTACAGCAACATCCCCAACTTCGAGCTGATCGACGAGCAGTACCGCAACCCCGACTACGACCCCGAAAACGCCTATACCGTTCCCTATATGCTCTGCACCACCGGCATCATCTACAACACCACCATGGTGAATGAAGCCCCCACCGGCTGGGCCGACCTGTGGGATGAACAGTACGCCGGCAACATCCTGATGTTCAACAACAGCCGGGATGCCTACGCCATCGCAGCTTTCAAAGAGGGCAAGAGCATCAATCCCGCCACCACCCAGGAGGTGGACGAGGTAATGGAGCAGCTCAAAGCCCAGAAACCCCTGGTCCAGGCCTACGTGATGGACGAAATCTTTGACAAGATGATTGGCGGCGAGGCCGCCATCGGCGTATACTATTCGGGTGACGCCATCACCATGATCGATGACAACCCCGACCTGGCCTGGGTTTTCCCGGAGGAGGGCAGCGTGCTGTCGGTGGACTGCATGTGCATTCCCTCCACCAGCCAGAACCAGGAAGCCGCCGAAATGTTCATCAACTTCATGTGTGAGGTGGACGTAGGCGCCGCCAACGCCGAATACATCGGCTACACCACCCCCAGCACCGCCGTATGGGAGCAGCTGGACGAAGAGCTGAAGTACAGCGAGATCGCCTATCCCTCGGAGGAAGTGGCCGCCAAAGAGCAGGTCTTTACCGCCCTGAGCGAGGAAGTGAACAGCGAGCTGGACGTGAAGTGGAGCGAGATGAAGAGCTACGACGAGGGCGGCAGCGGCTATCTGTTCCTGCTGTTGCTGCTGGCCATGGTTTTGCTGGCCTGCTTCAATATCTGGCGCAAGATGCGCCGCAAAGCGCGGAACATGTACTGAATCCATTTCCCGGACCGGAAAGGAGCACACGATGGGATACCCGATTTATTACACCGAACAGATCACCCTGGACGAAGGGGACGTGGACTACCGCGGTCTGATGAAACCGTCGGCGCTGCTGCGCTGTGCCGAGCATATGGCCACCGCCCACGCCTGGAGCCTGGGCATGGACAAGGCCTTTTACAGTGCGCGGCACATGGTCTATCTGGTGGGCCGCCAGGCCTTTCAGTTCTACAAGGTGCCTGCCATGCGGGACACCCTGACCCTGACCACCTATCCCGAACAGAACCGCCGCGCCGTCAACAAGCGAGTCATGGTGGTCTGCAACGAGAAGGGGGAAGAGGTGGCCTGGGTGGACACCCGCTGGACGCTGGTGGACACCGATTCCAGCAAAATCCTGCGCCATATCCCCGAGGATATGGAGAGCCGCTGGAACCCCCAGGTGGACTGGGAACTGCCCCAGCAGGTCCCCAAAGCGCCGGAGCTCATCCCGGCAGGGGTGCGCCGGGCCGGCTACTCCCTGTGCGACACCAACCGTCACATCAACAACGCCGCCTATCTGGACGTGGTGTGCGACACCCTGCCCCAGGAAGTCATCGAACAGGGGCCCATGCAGTATGCTGTCATCAAGTACCACCGCCAAGTGCCCTTTGGGGAGGAGATGGAGCTGTTCTACGGCCAGGCCCGCGGACAAGGGGAGGTCCCCGGCTGGTACGTCACCGGCCGTCGGGAAGGAAAAGCAGCCTTTGAACTGTTCTGTCACTTTTAAAAAGAAAAGCCGAAACAAAATTTCGAGCAAATTACAAAAAAGTTACAAAAAGGTATTGCAAATTGGAGACAAAAGAGTTACAATACAGTTACAGCAGAGAGCCGATACGGCGACTGTGAAATCTTTTTCTTCTTGCTTTTGAGGTGTCGGGCGCAGTCAACCCCTCCTCCGGCTGTTCTCCTTCTCAGCTGTCTGGCTGCGCCACACAGGCGATACCTCACTTCGTGTGCAAAAAAGTCCGTCTCGCAAGAGACGGGCTTTTTTGTTTCCCATGCTGTGCAGACAAGGGGCTAAGTTGCAGCTTCTTCATGCGTTGACTATGCAAAGTGACTGTTTTTTGCAATCGCATTCTGCAAAACTTTGTCGCACGGATATTTTGTATTCCAGCCTCAAATGTGGTATAGTATAGCCAAGTATCATTCCCGGCGTTGCGCAAAACACGTGTGGCCGCAGCGTCTCACAGGTGGCATAGAAAAGGAGATTGGATCATGGCATATTTTTATGAAGAACCCTCCCGTACTTTCGGCGAATATCTGCTGGTACCCGGCTATTCATCGGCTGAGAATGTGCCTACCGCAGTGAGTCTCAAGACCCCGCTGGTGAAATACCGCAAAGGGGAAGAGGAGTGCCCGCTCGAAATGAACATCCCGATGGTCAGCGCCATCATGCAGTCCGTCTCGGGCGAAAAGCTGGCCATTGCTCTGGCCCGTCAGGGCGGTGTGTCCTTCATCTACGGCTCGCAGAGCATCGAGGATGAGGCCGCTATGGTCCACCGCGTCAAGATGTACAAGGCCGGTTACGTTGTGTCGGACTCCAACCTGTCCCCCGAGGCTACCCTCCACGATGTGCTGGAGCTGAAGGCCCGCACCGGCCATTCCACCATCGCCATCACCGATGACGGCACCGCCAACGGCAAGCTGCTGGGCATCGTGGCATCCCGCGACTACCGCATCAACCACACCCCCGACGACGCACCGGTTACCACCTTCATGACCCCCATGAGCAAGCTGGTCACCGCTCCCGAGAACACCTCTCTGCATGACTGCAACAACATCATCTGGGACAACAAGATCAACACCCTGCCCCTGGTGGATGCTGAGGGCCATCTGAAGTACTTTGTGTTCCGCAAGGACTACAACTCCCACAAGGAGAACGCCAACGAGCTGCTGGACGCCCGCAAGAGCTATGTGGTGGGCGCCGGCATCAACACCCGCGACTATGCCCAGCGGGTGCCCGCTCTGGTGGAAGCTGGCGTGGACGTGCTGTGCATTGACTCTTCCGAGGGCTTCTCGGAGTGGCAGAGCCGCACCCTGCGCTGGATCCGCGAGAACTACGGCGACAAGGTAAAGGTTGGCGCCGGCAACGTGGTGGACCGCGACGGTTTCCGCTTCCTGGCTGAGGCCGGCGCCGACTTCGTCAAGATCGGCATCGGCGGCGGCTCCATCTGCATCACCCGCGAGACCAAGGGCATTGGCCGCGGCCAGGCCACCGCAGTCATCGAGGTCGCCAAGGCCCGCGATGAGTACTACAAGGAGACCGGCATCTATATTCCCATCTGCTCCGACGGCGGCATCGTCCACGACTACCACATCACCCTGGCTCTGGCCATGGGCGCTGATTTCGTGATGCTGGGCCGCTACTTCGCCCGCTTTGACGAGAGCCCCTCCAACCGCGTCCGCATCAACGGCCAGTACATGAAGGAGTACTGGGGCGAAGGTTCCAACCGCGCCCGCAACTGGCAGCGGTACGACCTGGGCGGCGCCACCAAGCTGTCCTTTGAGGAAGGCGTGGACAGCTATGTGCCTTACGCCGGTCCTCTGGCCGACGGCGTCCAGACCACTCTGTACAAGGTCAAGAGCACCATGTGCAACTGCGGTGCTCTCTCCATCCCCGAGCTGCAGGAGAAGGCCAAGCTGACCGTCGTTTCCTCCACCTCCATTGTGGAGGGCGGCAGCCACGACGTTCTGCTCAAGAACTCCACCCCCAACATCATGAACGGCTGATTGCAACTCTGAGCCCCCGGTGAAAGCCGGGGGCTTTTTTGCGTTCCCAATGTATAAAATCAGCGGATATTTCTTGACCATGCTGCACATTGCAAACCAAAACAGCTGCGTTGTAATTTAAACAAAGGACAAGAGTGGAAAAGGCCACAAACAAGCTTGAGCAGCCCTTTTGGGCGGCAGCCAATTGGAATCAACCAACCCTGTTTCATAGAAGAAAAGAGGAATGCTCCATGGTGACCGCTATGATTGAATTGCTTGTGATAGGCGCTATAGCTGTTTTGATTGTCGTGCGTCTGGTGCAGTTTATTGTGAATACAGTTCGTGTATCTCGCTCCAAGTGACCAAATCCTGGCCGGCGGCGTGTGGCTGCCGGCCTTTTGTCTGTCCTGTTGGCCGAACAAAGGTGACATCAGTCAAGACAGATTGCGCGGATTTGACCTGAATTTTGCAAAAAGAACTTGCACCCCGGGGCAAATGATGCTATCATATCGTTAATACCCAGACCCAGCCCCGCACGCAAAAAGGGGCAAACGGATGTTTTTTGCTACAAGAAGAGGGGAACACTCTATGGAAAATAAAGTCGAAGTCATCCCGTATATTCCCGATGAAGATTACGATAACCCTGCCATGGTGGTGGACTTTTATGAGTTCACCATGGCCAACTGCCTGTTCCTGAACGGCTACAAGGACACCAGACTGGTTTTTGATATGTTCTTCCGCAAGAACCCGGACCAGCAGGGATATTCCATCAGCGCCGGCCAGCGGAAGCTGACCCGCTTCCTGCTCAACTACCACTTCAACGCCCAGGACATCTGGTGGCTGCGGACCAAGGGAATGAGCGAGGAGTTCTGTGACTACCTGCGGACCTACCGCTGGCAGGGCGATATGTACGCTCTGCCCGAGGGCACCGTCTGTTACCCCAACGTTCAGATGGTCCGGATTGAGTGCGACATGGTGGGCGCCATCCTGATTGAGACCTACCTGCTGCAGACCATCAACTTCCACAGCCTGATTGCCACCAAGGCCACCCGCGTGGTGGGCCTGAACACCCATACTCCCCGCAGTGTCATGGAGTTCGGCACCCGCCGCGCCCAGGGCGAGAGCGCCGGCAACGACGGCGCCTATGCGGCGGTTCTGGGCGGCTGCGTGGGCACCGCCAACTGTCTGGCCGAGATGAAGTACGGCGCAGAGGTCAAGGCCGTGGGTACGGTGGCACATAGCTTCATTGAGTTTTTCCCCACTGAGTTCGACGCCTTCAAGGCCTTTGCTGACACCTATCCCGACTCGGTCAGCCTGCTGCTGGACACCTATAATATTATGGAGAGCGGCCTGCCCAACCTCATCAAGCTGGACGACTACCTGATCGAAAAATACCCCGACGATCCCAACAAGCGTGTGAAGTCGGCCCGGATTGACTCGGGCGACCTGGCCCGCGGTTCCAAGCGTCTGCGCAAGGCGTTGGACGCTGTCGGCAAACCCTATATCAAGCTGGTGGCCTCCAACGCCCTGGACGAAAAGAAGATCGCCAACATGGAGCTGTACGAGCACGCCCACTTTGACTCCTACGGCGTCGGCGAGAACCTCATCACCTCGGCGTCCGACCCTGTGTTCGGCGGCGTGTACAAGCTGGTGGCGGTCAAACAGCCGGATGGCAGCTATCAGCCCAAGATGAAGTGCTCCGACAGCGTCAGCAAGGCCATCATCCCGGGCAAAAAGATGCCCTGGCGTCTGTACGACGCCAACGGTCAGGCCCAGTGCGACCTGATCGCCATGGACGGGGAAGTGATCGAGGCCGGCAAGCCCATCACCATGGTCAACCTGGACCCCGATGCGGTGGAGCGGACCATCACCTTTACGCCGACGGCCGTCAAGCCGCTGCTGGTGCCCCACATTCTCAACGGCCAGCTGGCCATTGAGCTGCCCTCCATCAGCGAGCGCCGGGAATATGTGGCCCGTCAGCTCACCAATGAGGTTTGGGAGAGCGAGCTGCGCCTGGAGTGCCCCCACAAGCACTACGTCAACATGACCCCCGCCGTGGCAGAGTGCCGCGACAAGATGTACGCCGAACTGCATGGCGGCCGCGTTTAATGGATTTTAGTTGACAAAAAGCCGGTCCTATTGTATTATATAGTTCGTCTGGAGCTGCCGCATGGATTCCGTGCGGCAGCTTGTTGGGCCGCTGTGGTGAAATTGGCAGACACGAGGGACTTAAAATCCCTTTCTGGAGACAGAGTACGGGTTCGACCCCCGTCGGCGGCACTGCGAAAGAGCGTTCGGACTGTTCCGGGCGCTCTTTCTTTTTGAAAAGAGCACTTGATTTTTGATGCGGATTCAGGTATCTTTTCTCTGGCCTTCCGGGCCTATTTCCGTCTGGCCCTTTGCCGGACTGCACAGGAGGTACAACTACTATGAACCGTTCCATCCCCACCGGCGGCCGCTATGCGCTACTGGATGAGCTGCGGGGCCTCTGTCTGATCAGCATGATGGTCTATCACGCCATGTGGGATCTGATTTTTCTGTTTGGCCTGTCTGCGGATTGGTTCCTGGGCCTCCCGGGATATCTCTGGCAGCAGATCACCAGCTGGATTTTCATTTTGCTGTCCGGGTTCTGCGTGCACCTGGGCCACAGAACCCTCCGCCGCGGCGCAGAGGTATTTGGGGCCGGGCTGCTGGTCACCCTGGTGACCTGGGCTTTGATGCCCTCCGATCTGGTGGTTTTTGGCGTCTTGACCTTTCTGGGTTCCGCCATGCTTCTCACCGGTTTGCTCCGCCCGGTGCTGGATAAAGTGCCGGCGCCGGCCGGCCTGGCCATATGCGGGGTTCTGTTTTTCCTGACCCGGGACATCAACCAGGGCTTTTTCGGATTTGAGGGAATCACCCTGGCGGCGGTGCCTTCCGGCTGGTACGCCAATTTCGGCACCGCTTTTTTGGGGTTCCCGCACCTGGAATTTTACTCCACCGACTATTTCTCTCTGTTCCCGTGGCTGTTTCTGTACTGGATTGGCTTTTTCCTCCACAAAGCAGTGGGGCGGGACAGGATGGACCCCCTGCGCCGCTCGGTCTGCCCGCCGCTGGGCTGGGCGGGCCGTCACTCGCTGCTGCTCTATCTGCTGCATCAGCCGGTGATCTATGGCCTGATGATGGCAGGGACCTTCCTTTTGTGAGAAAAAGTCCCTTGACAACCAATCCGGAACATGGTATTCTTTTTGCGCAGGTTATTATCAACTAACCTCATCCCTTCGGCGCTGGACAGCCAGCGCTTTTTGCAGGGGAGAGAATTAGTTGTAACTAACTATTTTGTACTGTAATCTACTGTCAAGGAAAGAAGGTCTGAACACAATGAACAAGGTTGCAATCATTTACTGGAGCGCTACAGGAAACACCGAGATCATGGCCAACTGCATCGCAGAAGGCGCAGGCGCCAGCGGCACCATTCTCTCCTGTGCCGATGTCACCCCGGCCGCGCTGGAGGGGTATCATGTTCTGGCGTTCGGCTGCCCGGCCATGGGGGCCGAACAGCTGGAGGAGAGCGAGTTCGAGCCCATGTTCTCCTCGGTGGAGGGGTGCCTGAACGGCCGGAAAGTGGCCCTGTTCGGTTCCTATGGCTGGGGTGACGGCCAGTGGATGCGGGACTGGTGCGACCGCGTCAAAGGGGACGGCGCAGTCCTGTTCCAGGAAGAGGGGCTGATTTGCAACGAGACTCCCGACAGCGACGTTCAGGATGCCTGCCGCAAGCTGGGAGCCGACCTGGCCGCCTGGTAAAAATCCCCAGACCCCACGCTTTGTATAAGCTTCTCTCTTTGCGGGCATACTGCTTGCGAAGAGAGGTGATAAACATGGAGAACAAAGGTGTTATCTGCGATGTCGGCGAGTGCATGTACAACGTGGACTGCTGCAAGTGCAATCTGCCCCAGATTAAGGTGACCGAGCACTGCGCCTCGGGCAGCTGCAACCAGCAGACCGAGACCCCGCACTTCTGCCAGAACTACCAGAAGAAGTAACTCCATCTGAAAAAGCTCCCCCGCCGCGCATCCTCTCAGGGCGTGCGGCAGGGGAGCTTTGTTTTGGTTTTCAGCGCAACGTTACGTTGCAGGTGGCAAGACTGCGGACCAGGGTGTCCACGCTGTCTTTCATCTGAATGCTGTTCATGCCCAGCTGGAAGGCGGTCTGGACATTGGCCCGGCTGTCATCAATGAAGATGCACTCGCTGGCCACCAGCTGATACTTTTTCAGCAGCTCTTTGTAGATCCGGGGGTCCGGCTTGTTGATGTGGACTTCACAGGAGGCCACGCCGCCGTCAAAAAGACCTTCCAGACCGCGGCTCATCAGCAGAGCCAGGGTGTCCTCGGGGATGTTGCTCAGGTAGTAGACGCAGTAGCCGTGGTTTTTCAGGCGGCGAACCAGCTCCACCATCCGGCGGCGCAGGCGGAGGATGGAAGTCCAGTTTTCCAGCACTTCCTGCACCTCAAAACCGCAGTGTTCGGCCTGGGCGGCGGCCAGCATGGCCTGATTGCCCTCGTAGCGGGAGCACAGGCCGGCGTCCAGCTTCTTCCAGG
Organism: Faecalibacterium sp. An192; assembly: GCF_002160175.1. Classification (NCBI taxonomy): domain Bacteria; kingdom Bacillati; phylum Bacillota; class Clostridia; order Eubacteriales; family Oscillospiraceae; genus Faecalibacterium; species Faecalibacterium sp. An192. The sequence continues at coordinate 114,579 of NZ_NFKB01000004.1, read as the reverse complement.
TCTCGCTGCCGAAGGTCAGCCGGTAGACCTTGTCCTCGGTAGAGCTGTTGCAAAAGCGATCCAGCAGAAAGTCCTTGGGGCTGAAGTCCACCATGACGCCGCCCAGATCAAAAATAACATTTTTATACATAATCTTAGCTCCTGATCCGGCCCGGAAGCCGGATTCGATACACATTTTTCTTTGTACTGCATAGTATAACACATCGGGGCCAGTGATTTCCACTGGTTTTTCCTGCGAAGCGCAGCGACAGCCCGCGCCCTGTGCTGTCCGGTACAGGACGGGCCGAAAGGGGGAGCGTACCGTGACATTCCGTGAACTGAGCAAAAAAGAAGTGGTCCAGCTCAAAGAAGGGGCCTGCCTGGGCAAGATTGACGATATGGTCATCGACCCCGAACACGCCAGAATTGAAAAGCTCCTGATGCTGGGCCGGCCCAAGCTGTTTGGGCTTTTGGGCCGCGGCGAAACTTTGGTGATCGAGTGGGACGAGATCGAAAAGATCGGTGCCGACGCCCTTCTGGTCAGCACCGAACTGCCGGAGGACAATGGGCAGGAGGATAAAAAACAGGGCCTTCTGGAACGGCTTCTGGGCAAATAATTATCGGTCAAGATGGAAAATTTCACAAGAATATGAGTAGACTTTAGGTCGAATTGCGCTATAATAGGATTCGGATTCGCTGCGGGCCGGGTGCCCGCACCGAAAGAAAAACAGGAAGTGGAGTTCGTATGAAATACAAACAACAGACGACAGCTTCCCTGGGCGTATTGATCGCCCGGGGGATTTTTCCGTTTGCGGCATCCCTGATCTTTTTGGTTTTGACCGAGTGGGTGGCGCGGGGCGAGCTGACAGGGGAGACCTGGGCAGAATATATCCAGCCTCATCTGGAGTCCTATCTGCTGTCCTGGCTGTTCCTGTTTCTGATCTGGATGGTGGTAGACACCGTCACCCGTCTGGCCCCGCTGGCCACTTTTTTGTCCGGGTGCACCGGTCTGGTGCCTGCAACGGTCAACTTTTATACCCTGCAGCTGCGGGGTGAACCCTTTCTCCCGTGGGACCTGACCCAGGTGGAGGAGGCCGCCGGCGTGGCGGCCGCTGCCGGCCTGAAGGTTCAGACCAGCATGATCTGTTCCGGCGTTCTGCTGGCGGCGCTGACGGTGCTGGCATTTTTTCTCTACCGCAGGCGCGACAAAATGGTTTTGCCGGTGCGGCTGGTCAGCGTGGCCGCTTCGCTGGCGGCCCTGCTGACCCTGATCTTCGGGATTTACCTGCAGCCGGCGGCCACCCAGTGGTTCGGCATCTATTCCGACGCCTGGATGCAGGACCGCTACTACCGCTGGTACGGAGTCATCACCGGGTTTATGACCAACCTCACCAACCTGGAAATCAATGCCCCCGAGGATTACACCGAGGAGGCTGTCAACGCGCTGCTGGATGACGTGGAGGCCGCCCAGCACTTTGAGACCGGCCCCAATTATCCAACCAGCTACGGCGCCGCCACCGACCCCGCCCAGGTGGAAAAGACCCCCACCATTATTTATGTGATGGACGAGTCCTATTGGGATGTGAGCGAGCTGGAGCAATACGGCGTCACCTTTGATACCGACGTCTCGCCCAATCTCCATGCTCTGCAGCAGACCAGTGCCTACGGCAAGGTGTACAGCCCCAGCTTTGGCGGCGGCACCTGTGACGTGGAGTTTGAGGCCCTGACCGGCTATTCGGTGAGCTTTCTGCCCTCGGGCTGCAAGCCCTATCAGCAGCACGTCACCAAGCCCATGTTTGCCCTGCCTTCCTACCTCAAGAGCCAGGGCTATCAGACCGCGGCGGTCCACTGTTACTATGCCAAGTACTGGAGCCGCAACACTGCTTATCCCAACCTGGGATTCGAAGATTTCATCAGCCTGGAGGATATGCGCGGGGTGGACAAGGTGCGGAGCTACTACTGGCCGGGCGGCCTGGTCACCGACGCCTCTATGGGGGAACAGATCATCCAGGAGTACGAGCGTCTGAAAGAATCCTCGGACGCGCCGGTTTTTCTCCATGCCGTCACCATGCAGAACCACACCAACTACAACGCGGCCAACTATCCGGATGAGGAACGGGTCCACGTCACCAGTGCGCCGGCCGGCCTCAAACAGAGCACCATCGGCGCTTTGGAGGACTTCGCCACCGGCGTCCGGGATGCGGACGCTTTGCTGGGCCAGCTGGTAAGCTATTTCTCCCAGGTGGACGAGCCGGTGATCTTGGTTTTCTGGGGTGACCACTATAACCCCATTGACTCGGGCTACGATGTGTACACCCAGACCGGCTATGCCAGCGCCGACAGCTCCGACCCGGCCCTCCATCAGACCACGCTGCTGATGTGGTCCAACTACAGCAATGCCCAGGTGGATCTGGGCACCATCGCCGCCTATGAGGTGTCGCCGGTGATGATGGATGTTTTCGGACTGGAACAGCCCCTCTATTTCCAGTACCTGAACCGGCAGCTCCGCTATGGATACCGCAGCTGCACCGGCGGCAAAACCATCATCTGGAACGGCACGGTGGCCGACAGCCTGACCCCGCAGCAGGAGCGCTGGCGGAACAATCACTGGCTGCTGCAATACGACCTGATGTTCGGGGAAGGCTATGCTTTGGACCGAATGGGAATCTCTCTGGAAGAAAACGGGTAAAAACCGCCCCGGAATGCGAAAATTGGTCTTGCATCCGGGCCCGAGCTGTGCTATTATATTTAAGGTGTGTCCGGTCAAACGGGCCGGTGCGCCGATCAACCATCACACACGCATCACTATGCCCTTTTGTGCTTCTTCGGAAGTGGAGGGCAGTCTGCCGCCCTGTACCATGCGGGGAGGGCAGATCACGGTGTGCGGAGGTCAAAACAATTTGGAGGTAATTTATCATGGCAGTCATTTCTATGAAGCAGCTTCTCGAAGCAGGCGTGCACTTCGGTCACCAGACCCGCCGCTGGAACCCCAAGATGGCGAAGTATATCTTCACCGAGCGCAACGGCATCTATATCATCGACCTGCAGAAGACCGTCAAGAAGCTGGACGAGGCTTACAACTACGTGAAGGAAGTCGCAGCTGAGGGCGGCGAGATCCTGTTCGTCGGCACCAAGAAGCAGGCTCAGGAGTCCATCCGTGACGAGGCCAACCGCTGCGGCATGCACTATGTCAATGCTCGCTGGCTGGGCGGCATGCTGACCAACTTCCGCACCATCCGCAAGCGCATCGACCGCATGGAGCAGCTGAAGAAGATGCAGGAGAACGGCACTTTCGAGCTGCTGCCCAAGAAGGAAGTCGCTAAGCTGGAGCTGGAGATGGAGAAGCTGGACAAGTACCTGGGCGGCGTGAAGAACATGAAGACCCTGCCCAAGGCTCTGTTCATCGTTGACCCCCACAAGGAGCGCATCGCTGTCTCCGAGGCTCGCAAGCTGCACATCCCCATCATTGCCATCGTTGATACCAACTGCAACCCCGACGAGATCGACTGGGTCATCCCCGGCAACGACGACGCTATCCGCGCTGTCAAGCTGATTGCCGGCGCTATGGCTGACGCCGTTCTGGAGGGCAAGCAGGGCAACCAGGAGGCTGTTCCCGCTGAGGAAGCTGCCAACGCCTGATTTCTCCGGCACCAACAGGCAACGATAGAATAGGAGAGGATTACAATGGCTATTTCTGCAAAGGACGTTATGGAACTGCGCAAGCAGACCGACTGCGGCATGATGGAGTGCAAGAAGGCTCTGACCGATGCCAACGGCGATTTCGCCAAGGCTGTCGAGCTGCTGCGTGAGCGCGGCCTGGCCACTGCTGCCAAGAAGGCCGGCCGTGTGGCCGCCGAGGGCATGGTCTACGCTGATTACTGCTCTGAGTGCAAGGTCGGCGTGGTCATCGAGGTCAACGCTGAGACCGACTTCGTCGCCAAGAACGAGAAGTTTGTCGAGTTCGTCAAGGAAGCAGCCAAGGTCATCATGCAGCAGAACCCCGCTGACATCGATGCTCTGATGAACTGCAAGATGGGCGACACCACCGTGGACGACGCTCTGAAGCAGCTGATCCTGGTCATCAAGGAGAACATCAAGGTTCGCCGTTTCGTCCGTTACGAGGGCCCCTGCGCAGCTTATGTGCACGGCGGCGGCACCCACGCTGTTCTGGTCAACTTCGAGACTTCCGATGAGATCGCTGCAAAGCCCGAGTTCACCGCTTACGGCAAGGACATCGCTATGCAGATCGCTGCTGCCAACCCCAGCTACCTGGACGAGGCCAGCGTTCCCGCTGAGGTCATCGACAAGGAGAAGGAGATCATGCTGGTCCAGATGTCCAGCGATCCCAAGAACGCCAACAAGCCTGAGGCTGTCAAGATCAAGATGATCGAGGGCAAGCTGAAGAAGTACTACAAGGAGAACTGCCTGGTTGACCAGGAGTTCGTCAAGGACAGCGACCTGTCTGTTGCTCAGTACACCGCTAAGGTGGCCAAGGAGCTGGGCGGCGACATCAAGATCGTCAAGTTCGCCCGCTTCCAGAAGGGCGAGGGCCTGGAGAAGCGTTCCGACGACTTCGCAGCTGAAGTCGCCAGCATGGTGAAGTAAGCGTTTTTGCGCCATTCACCCACAACCAAACCCCGTCGGGGGCGCTGCCTGTCACAGGGCAGCGCCCTCTTTTTGCGTTCTCCTGGCAGAAAAGATCCTTCGACCTCTTGACTTTTACGCTTTCCCATGCTAAAGTGGAGGGACAATGACGCCGCAGGAAAATACAGGAGGCCGTCCCATGACAGACAAAAATCCCAGACGTAACGCCCTGACCGACTCGCTCTTTGATGCGATTCTGAGCCTTCGGGACAGGGAAGAGTGCTATCGCTTTTTTGATGACTTGTGCACCGTGAAGGAAATTTCCGACATGTCCCAGCGGCTGGAGGCTGCCAAGCTCCTGCTGGAGGGCAAGACCTACGAGCAGATCGTCAAGTCGGCGGAGATCAGCACCGCCACCATCAGCCGGATCAACCGCTGCATTCAGTACGGAGCCGGCGGCTATCAGACCATCATTGAGCGGATGCAGAAGCCGGAACAGGAAGAAACCTGACCTTCTGCACACATGGCAGGTCGGCGGCATAGACTGGCGTATCCAAAACAGATGAAAGGGAGGATATCCGCTATGACCACCATCAATACCACTTGCCCCAAGATCGAGGCCCATTCGCTGCATCAGGTTGTTCTGGACCTGTTCGAGAGCATCGCCATGCAGGAGAGCGCCCTGAGCTACATCCTCTGCGCCGAGAGCCAGAAGATGAAGACCGCCCTCAATATGGATGGCATCGACCTGTGCAAGCTGCTGGAGATCAACGACTCTGCCACCAACATGGTCCACGCCGTGGCCAACCTGGAGCTGGTGCTCAAGGATAAGCTGGAGTTCGTCACCAACAACCTGTCTTATGACGGTGAGGGCTGCTGCACCGACAACAACAACCCCATCTGCTGATGACGCTGCTCTGAAGCCAAACATTCCCTTTGCAGCCCGTCCCATCGCCTGGGACGGGCGTTTTGCGTTGCTTTTCGCGGGGACAAGCTGTTTTTGCGGCCGGACTTGTTTAGGATATAAATGGAAAATTCGTTAAATCATCACCCTGGAATTGCCCATTGGGGCAAATTGTGCTATACTACCTACTGTATATCCATCACAATAGAAGGAGGAGCGCCGTTTGTTATCCTACGATGCTGTCCTGTTTGATGTGGACGGAACCCTGCTGGATTCCGCCCCGGGTATTCTTTTCACGCTGCGGGAGGTCTTCCACACCATGGGGACGGACATCACCGGCGTGGACCTGATGCGTTATGTGGGTCCGCCTCTGCGCAAGACCTTTGCCGAGTATTACACCGACGAAGCCGAGATTGAGCGGGCCACAGAGCTTTACCGGAGCAGCTATGCTGTCCGGGGATGTCATATGTGCAAGCCTTACCCCGGCGCAGCCGATATGCTGCGCCGCCTCAAGGCTGCGGGCCTGACCCTCTGCACAGCCACATCCAAACCCACCCAGGTTGTAACCCCGATCCTGGAAGAACAGGGGCTGGCGCCTCTGCTGGACCTGATCGCCGGTGCATCCATGGACAAGAGCCGCGACACCAAAACGCAGGTGGTGCAGTATGTGCTGGACCAGCCTTTGCTCCAGGGCAAACGCGCCCTGATGGTGGGCGACCGGCACGACGATATGCGGGGTGCAGCCGCCTGTGGGCTGGACGCCGCCGCTGTGCTGTATGGTTACGGCAGCAGGGAAGAGCTGGCGCCGTTTGGCCCCAAGCTCTATGCTGAAAGCTGCCAACAACTGACCGACCTCCTGTTGGGAGAGTCGCTCTGACGGAGAAGATGGGGAAGTTATCATGAGTCGAAATTCACAGTCTATGACACCGATCCAGAAACAGGCAATTCTTGTATGTGCTGTGTGTGCGCTGGCCATTTTGATTACGGCCAGCGTCACCTATGTACTCCTTTCCACCCGGGGCGGAGACTCCGCCAGCTCGATCCCTCAGGTCGAGGAGCCGGACGATCTGGCCAACCACTATCAGGTGGACACCCAGTCCTTCGCTCTGCTGACCGAGACGGCAGACGCCGGAGAGGCCTACCTCAATGACACCCTGTTCCTGGGCGATTCAAACACCGTTCGTCTGTACAACAACGGCCTGATCACCCTTCAGCAGTTCTGTGCCAAGGAGGGCATCGGCATCCAGAGCGCCCTCTCGGAGGAGCTGGTCACCTTTAAGGGGACCGATCAGCGCTACACCATGGCCCAGGCCGTGGCGATGATGAAGCCCCGCCGTGTGGTCATCACCCTGGGCACCAACGACAACGCCATGGAAGTGGAGACTTTCATCGGCTATTATTCGCAGCTGATCCAGGATATCCAGGCCAGCTATCCTTATACCGATATCATTGTCAACACCATTCCACCGGTCCCCCAGGACCACTCCAACTATCCCTCCATCTCGCAGCAGAAGATCGATGACTTCAACATGGCTCTGCTGACCATGTGCGAGAACCTGGGCGTCAAGTTCCTCAACAGCGCCGAGGTGCTGAAGGACCCCTCCACCGGCTTTGGTCTGGACGACTACTATATCGGCGGCGATATCCACCTCAAGAGCAGCGGCCTGAAGGCAGTTCTGAACTACCTGACCACCCACGCTTATGAGACCGAGGACCGCCGTCCCGATACCAGCAACATTCCCACCCGTACCCTGGAGTACACCAGCAATCCCAGCGATCCGGTTGCGTCCAGCTCTTCCGAGGCGACCGACGGCGAGACCTTTGAGGCCCGCTACCGCATCGACCAGACCGGCGGCACCCTGACCAGCGGCGATTCCTCCGGCCAGACCTCTCTGCTCTTCAACGTGTCTGCGGATGAGTCTGTCACCGTGACGGCTGTCCCGGCCGAGGGCTACTTCTTCGTCAACTGGAGCGATGGCGTCACCAGCCGCACCCGTACCGACAGCGGCTTCAAGCAGAATCTGGATGTGACCGCTGTGTTCTCCCGCGCCTCGGTGGAAATCTCCGGGCAGGGCTCCGGTATCTTCGGGATGAACTACACCCTGAAAGCCAAGCTGAGCGGCCAGTATGCCAAGGCAGAAAACCTGCGCTGGTATGTCAACGGCGTTGAGTCGGAGGATGCCGCAGGCAAGACCTCCATCACCTTCATTGTGGACCCCGTCCTGGCCAACCAGACCTACAGCGTCTACGCTGTCCTGACCTACAACGACAGCCAGGTGGTCAGCAACACCCTGAACATTTCCTTTGACAGCGGCGTGAGCTCTGGTTCCAGCTCGAGCTCCAGCTCCAGCAGCTCTTCCGGCTCGTCGAGCTCGTCCTCCAGTTCTTCTGGTTCTTCGTCCAGCTCGTCCGGGTCCTCCAGCTCGTCGTCTGAGCCCTCGGAGGAGGCTTCCGCTTCTTCGTCCACCAGCTCGAGTTCCAGTTCCAGCTCCAGCAGTTCTTCGTCGAGCAGCTCCTCTTCTTCCGGCAGTTCGTCCAGCTCCGGCAGCTCCAGCAGCAGTTCGAGCTCTACCAGCTCCAGCTCCAGTTCCAACTCTGGTTCAAGCTCCGGGTCCAGCTCGACTTCGAACTCCAGCTCCAATTCCAGCAGCAAGCCTTCCTCCAGTAGTTCCTCGTCCAGCTCCCAGGCAAGCTCGGTCAATGACGATCCCGAGGCCCCGCGGCCCGGTTCGTCCTCCAGCAGCTCCGCCTCCCGGGGCGACAGTTCGGATTCTTCCGACAGTGTGCTGGGTGAAGTGATGGACGGCCTGTTCCGGGTGGACTGATTCCACAGGCACCTCCTGGCTCCTGCCTGCATAGGCTGAGGTATATCCGGATGGCATCCCCGCAAGGGTGTACAGCCATCCCCAAAGCCCTGTAGGAGAGGAGGAACCCCAAGGATGCAGCAGGAAGATTTTGTCGTCAGCAAGCCTGGCTTCGGCAATGTGACCGACGGCAGCGTCGATTTCTATGAGATGGAGTGGGAGATTGTAGATCCCGGCCCCATCGAGGATGATGGCTGCGGCTGTGGCGGCGAGACACCCGTGGATCGCCGCTGCATTGACAACCGGCCCCAGCAGACCGACGATGCGGGCGGGTACGCGATGGTAAACGAGTGATACGACAGGGCCAGCTCTGCGTAAACGGGGCTGGCTTTGCCTTGTAAAAGACATTTGAAAGAGAGGGAAGACGTATGGCAAAATACTACTGCATTTTGTTTGATGCAGACAACACCCTGCTGGACTTTGATGCGGCCGAGAGCAAGGCTCTGGCCGAAACCCTGGCCCAGTACAACATTGAGCCTTCCAACGAGAACGTACAAAAGTACCGCGAAATCAACGAGGGCCTCTGGCGTCAGCTGGAAAAAGGCCAGATCCGCCGCGACAAGCTGATGAATGAGCGTTTTACCCGCTTTTTGAAGGAGATCGGCGCAGCCGGCAACGGCGCAGAGATGAACCGCTATTATCTCAATCAGCTGTCCACCCATCCCGACCTGATGCCGGGCAGCGTTTTGGATGTGCTGCATGAGCTGGCGGAGGTGTCCACCCTGGCCATCGTCACCAACGGCTTTGACAAAGTCCAGAGCCGCCGTGTGAAGGAGTCCGGCGTGGCGGCTTTCATGGAGGAAGTCTTTGTGTCCGAGCGGTCGGACAGCGAAAAGCCCAATCGCAAGATTTTTGATACCGCCCTCAAAACCCTGGGGGTGGAGAACCGCGAGCACGTGCTGGTGGTGGGTGACAGCCTGACCAGCGATATCCAGGGCGGCATCAATGCCGGTTTGGATACCTGCTGGCTCAACCGGGCCCATGCGGAAAACCCGGGCCAGGTCAGCCCGACCTATGAGATCGACGCCCTGGAGCAGCTCTATCCCATCGTCATGGAACCGGATGAGCTGGCCCGCGTGGGGCAGAAAAACCGGCGTCATCAGGTCTGAGGTTTCTGAGCACAGAACCCCGGACCCCGACGCAGAGTGTGGGGAAGAAAAACGATGTTGATGAATCTGGAACATATCGGCAAGACGTTTGGGGAGAAGATCGTGCTGGAGAACGTGACGGCCAGTGTCGAGCGGGAAGACCGCATCGGCATCGTGGGCCAGAACGGCGCCGGCAAGACCACCCTTCTCAAAATCCTGACCGGTGAATACACCGACTATAACGGCGAGTTCAGCCTGACTCACGGCGTCACCCTGGGGTATCTGGCCCAGAACGCCAAGCTGGACAACACCCTGGATGTCTACGGCGAGATGCGCTCCACCTTTGCGCCGGTGCTGGACGCCATGGCGCAGATGCAGATTGTGGAGAAAAAGATGGCCGTCAACCAGACGGACCCGGCCCTGCTGGAGCAGCACGCCGCCCTTCAGGCGGTGGTGGACGCTGCCGACGGCTACCACATGGATGTAAACATCAAGAAGGTGCTGGGCGGCATGGGCTTTCCTCAGGACACCTGGGGGAAGAACGTGGGGGTCCTGTCGGGCGGCGAGCTGACCCGTCTGCGGATCGCAAAGCTGCTGCTGGAAAAGCCCGACATCCTGATCCTGGATGAGCCCACCAACCACCTGGATTTCACCACCATGGAGTGGCTGGAAAATTATCTGAAAGGCTATTCCGGCGCGGTGCTGGTGGTCAGCCATGACCGCTATTTCCTGGACAACGTCTGTACCAAGATCTGGGAAGTCTCGGGGCACAGCATGACCACCTATAAGGGCAACTTCTCGGCCTATCTGCCTCAGAAGGAGGCTGCCGATGCCCTGCGCCAGAAGCAGCACGACGCTGACGTAGCCCTGGCGGAGAAACTGCAGGACTATATCGACCGGAACCTGGTGCGGGCCTCCACCACCAAAATGGCCCAGAGCCGCCGCAAACAGCTGGAAAAGCTGGAGATCACCGAAGCGCCCAAAGACGAAACCAACAAGCTGAATTTCCGTTTTGAGTACGACGTGGAGCCCTGGAACGAGCTGGTCATCCTGAAAAACCTGACCATCCGCATCGGGGACCGGGTTCTGCTGGAACCCTTTACCTATACCGTCTGCCGCGGCCAGCGTCTGGTGATTGCCGGCCCCAACGGCGCAGGCAAGTCCACCCTGATGCAGGTGCTGGACGGCCGCCGGCGCCCCTCGGGCGGCATGGTCCGTCTGGGCACCGGTGCACGGCCCAGCATCTTTGAACAGCAGCAGCACCGCGCCGGCGCAGGCCGGGTGATCGACGCCATCTGGGACAAATACCCCCAGATGACCGAGCTGGAAGTCCGCAGTCACCTGGCGCGGCTGGGCTTCCGGGGGGAGAACGTCTTTAAGGACTGCGCTTCTCTGTCGGGCGGCGAGCTGGCCCGTCTCCGCTTTGCGGAGATCGTGCTGGAGCGGCCCAATTTGCTGTTCCTGGACGAGCCCACCAACCATCTGGACATCTACACCCGTGAGAACCTGACCGAGGCCCTGATGGCCTATACCGGCACTCTGCTGCTGGTCACCCATGACCGTCACCTGATGAACAGTCTGGCCTGTCCCATCCTCTACCTGGAGGACGGCAAAGCCACCCTCTATCCCAGCTACGACGCCCTGATGGGCCGTGCCGCCCCGGCTGCGCAAGTCCAGGAAAAGGCCGACACTGTGAAAGTCGGCTACGGCAAAGAACAGCGCCGCCGCCGTGCCGAGCTGCGGGCCAAAATCAAGGCCTGTGAAGAGGAGATGGAAAAGTGCGGCGCCCGCGAGGTGGAGCTGGACAACGAAATCAACTCGCCGGAGGTCTACAACGATCCCCAGCTGCTGCGCCAGAAGAGCGACGAGCTGGAAGATCTGCGTTTCCACCAGGAGGAGCTCTTTGCCGCCTGGGAGGCCGCCGTCGAGGAGCAGGAGCAGTATGAACGTTCGCTTGAATCAACCGAGAGCAGCGGGGACTGATGCCCCGCAGGAGGCAGCCCATGCGCAGGCAGGAGAGAAGTAAAGCCAAACAGATTGCCCTTTCGGGGATGCTCTTTGCCCTGGCCATGGCCCTTTCTTTCGCCGAGGGCACCCTCACCATCCCGGGCCTGCTGCCCGGCATGAAGCTGGGCCTGGCCAACGTGGTGGTGATGTACGCCCTGCTGTTCATGGGCCCCAAACAGGCCCTGATTCTGGATCTGCTCAAGGCGCTGTTTGTCTTTCTGGTTTCAGGTCCCACGGCGGGATTTCTCTCCCTGTGCGGCGGCCTGCTGTCGCTGCTGGTGATGTGGCTGCTGTACGATGTGCTGCCGCTGCGTCCCACCTGGTTCATCCTGTCGGTTTGCGGCGCCTTCGCTCACAATGTAGGCCAGCTGCTGGGGGCGGGAGTGATTATTTCCTCCTCCATGTCCCTCTACTATGCGCCGGTGATGCTGGTGCTGGGCCTGGCGATGGGAGCCCTGACGGCCCTGATTCTGCGGGCCCTGTTGCCGGCACTGGACAAGTTGGGCTATAATATAAGGGAACGGAAGCAAGGATAAAGAAGGCTGCGGCGGATGGAAAAACTTTGCGGCCCCGCTTCGCTGGCAAAAGCAGTGGGACCCATTGCAACCGCCGCCGCAACCCGTTATAATACAGGGACAAGGCAGCGCACTGCTGCCGGACCCTGCAAAAGAACAAAAGGCTGTGCCCATTGTCAAACCGGGGCACAGCTTTGGGAGGTTCACAATGTCTGAGAAAGTAACGATCAAGGTGGAGCGGCAGACGCTTCATCTTCCTGCCATTGCCCTGCGCGGGCTGGTGGTCTTCCCAAACAACCTGGTTCACTTTGAAGTGGGCCGTGAAAAGAGCATCGCCGCCATTGAGTGGGCGATGAGCAACAATTCCAATGTATTTCTGGTCGCCCAGAAACGGATGGACACCGACGAGCCCACCCACGACGACCTGTTTACTTATGGCGTGGTGGCCGAGATCAAGCAAATTCTGCGGGTTTCGGACGACCTGGTCCGGGTTCTGGTGGAGGGCAAGTACCGCGCCAAGATGATCGACCTGGACAGCGACGGCAAGTTCCTGCTGGCAGCAGTCCAGCAGGCCCCGGTCCGCGGCGCCAAGGAGGAGAATGCTCTCCAGACCGACGCCCTGGTCCGCACCCTCAAGAGCGTCTTTGACGAGTATCTGTCCCTGAACCAGCGTCTGGCCAAGGATGTGGTGTTCGCCATCGTCTCCAACGACGACCCCGTCTTTTTGAGCGAATATGTCCCCGCCAACCTGCTGCTCCGCTACGAGGACAAGCAGGCGGTGATGGATGAAAACACCCTGACCGGCCGTCTGGAAAAGCTGATCGAGCTGCTGCGCCGGGAGTGCCAGGTCATGCAGATCGAAAAAGAGATCTCGGACAAGGTCAATGAGTCCATGGACAAAAACCAGCGGGACTACTACCTCCACGAGCAGCTGAACATCATCAGCAGCGAGCTGGGGGAAGGGGATGACACCCACGCTGAGGCCGACGAGTACCGCCGCCGGATCACCGAGCTCCATCTGGAAGCCGACAGCGAGAAAAAGCTGCTGAAAGAGGTGGACCGTCTGGCCAAGATGCAGGGCAGCAACCAGGAGGCAACCGTCATCCGCACCTACCTGGACACCTGCCTGGATCTGCCCTGGAACACCTTCACCGAGGACGACCTGGACATCGTCAAGGCCCAGCAGATTCTGGACCATGACCACTATGGCCTGAAAAAGGTCAAGGACCGGATTCTGGAGCTGCTGGCCGTCCGTAAGCTGGCCCCCGACGTCAAGGCTCAGATCATCTGCCTGGTGGGCCCTCCGGGCGTGGGCAAAACCAGCATCGCCCGGTCCATTGCCTCCTGCCTGAACCGCAAGTATGTCCGCCTGAGCCTGGGCGGCGTGCGGGATGAGGCAGAAATCCGCGGCCACCGCCGCACCTACATCGGCGCCATGCCGGGCAAGATCATCAGCGCCATGATCACCGCCAAGAGCCAGAATCCCCTGATCCTGCTGGACGAGATCGACAAGCTGGCCGGGGATTTCCGCGGCGATCCGGCGGCTGCCCTGCTGGAAGCTTTGGACCCCGAGCAGAACAACACCTTCAAGGATCATTTCCTGGATATTCCCTATGACCTGAGCCACGTTCTGTTCATCACCACCGCCAACGACCTGGGCAGCATTCCCGGCCCGCTGCGGGACCGTATGGACGTCATCGAGCTGCCCAGCTACACCCGCGTGGAGAAGTACAACATTGCCCGCCGCCATCTGCTGCCCAAGCAGCTGGAGCTCTGCGGCCTGACCGGCAAGGTGACCCTGTCCCAGGGCGCGCTGTACGGCATCATCGACGGCTACACCCGGGAAGCAGGCGTCCGCAACCTGGAGCGCACCATTACCAGCGTTCTGCGCAAATGCGCCCGCAAAATTGCCGCAGGGGAAACCGAGAGCGTCTCGGTGACCACCTCCATGCTGGAGGAACTGCTGGGACCCCGGATGGTCAAGCCGGAGTTCCTCAACCGGGACAACGCTGTGGGCATCGCCAACGGCCTGGCCTGGACCAGTGTGGGCGGCGAGACCCTGCCCATTGAGGTACAGGTCATTGAGGACGGCTCGGGCAAGATCACCGTCACCGGTTCTCTGGGTGACGTGATGAAGGAGAGCGCTCAGCTGGCCATCACCTATGCCCGGGTTCACGCCACAGAGTACGGCATCGACACCGAGAAGCTCAAGAAGTGCGACCTGCACATTCACGCCCCCGAGGGCGCTATTCCCAAGGACGGGCCTTCGGCCGGCGTCACCCTGACCACGGCTCTGATTTCCTGCCTGTCCGGCCGGCCGGTGCGGGGTGATGTGGCCATGACCGGCGAGATCACCCTGCACGGCAACGTGCTGGCCATCGGCGGCCTGCGTGAAAAGAGCATGGCAGCCTACCGCGAGGGGATGAAGCTGGTGCTGATCCCCAAGGACAACGAGAGCGACCTGTACGATGTGGACGACGAGGTCAAGGAGAATATCCAGTTCATGCCGGTTTCCAATCTGAAACAGGTGCTGGACACCGCCCTGCTCAAGACCCCTCAGCCCATGCCCGCACGGCGCACCCGCGCCCGCAAAACCAAAACCCCGGACGCCATCCTGCCGCCGGCGGACAAAACGCCGCAGCCGGGAGTCGTCTGCTGAACCAGACCGGATGAGGAGAGAATATGAACTACAACAAAGCGGACTTTCTGGCCAGCTATGGCATTTCGAGCCAGCTGCCTGCCAGTGACCGGCCGGAGATCAGCTTTTCGGGCCGGTCCAATGTGGGCAAATCCAGCTTGATCAACAAGCTCTGCAACCGCAAAAATCTGGCCCGTGTGTCCAGTACGCCGGGCAAAACCGCCACCATCAACTTCTATGGGGTGGATAACTGCTACTTTGTGGACCTGCCCGGGTACGGCTACGCCAAGGTCAGCAACGCCGACCGCCAGCGCTGGGACGAGCTGATCAACAGCTATTTTGATGCAGCCCGCCACCACACCCTGCTGGTCCAGCTGATCGACTGCCGCCACGACATCAGCGCCGACGATGCTCAGATGCTGCGGTATCTGCACTATCATCGGATTCCCTACGTGGTGGCCCTGACCAAGGGTGACAAGCTGAAAAAGAGCCAGATGGAGTCGACCCGCCAGGCCTTTGAAAAGGTTTGTCTGGCCTATGGCTGCCAGGCGGTGGTCCTGACCAGCGCCGAGAGCGGCAGCGGAATTCCCGAGCTGCAGGCAATTCTGGACGCCGCCGTGACCGGCGCTCTGGCGGATGGGGAGCAGACCGATGGCGTATAATGAGTTTGCCTATTTTTATGACTCCTTCAACGAGGACGCCGACTACGAAACCCTGTACCGGCACGTCCGGCAGGAGCTGGAAAACCACGGCATCTGGGACGGCATTCTGGCTGACCTGGGCTGCGGCACCGGAGAACTGACCCTCATGCTGGCCCAGGCCGGCTATGAGATGATCGCCATTGACCAGTCGGAAGAAATGCTCTGTGTGGTCCGGGACAAGGCCGACCAGCTGGAGCTCACCAATCATCTGCTGCTGCTCCAGCAGGATCTGTGCAGCCTGGATCTGTACGGCACCATCCGGGGCGCGGTGTCCACCTTTGATACCTTCAACCATCTGCCGTCGCTGGATGCCGCCATTGCCAACGCCGCCTTTTTCATGGAGAAGGGCGGGGTGCTGCTGTTCGACATGAACACCCCCTACAAGCATCAAAACGTTCTGGGCAACAACACCTTCACCTTCGAAGGGGAGGACGCCGGCTGTGTCTGGCGCAACCAGATTGAGGACGGCGGCAAGCGGGTCCGGATTTCTCTGGACATCGACGACCGCGAAAACGGCGAATCCTTCCATGAGGAATTCTGCGAGTACACCTACGAGCTGGCCGAGATCCGCGCCGCGCTGGAACGGCACGGCTTCACTTTGGAGTCGGTCTGCGATGGGGAGACCTTCGGCCCCCTGACCGAGACCAGTGAACGGTACTTTTTCTGCGCGGTCAAAAACTACACACAGCTGGAGGGAGAAGAATGTCTGAACTGATTCGCGGCCTCTCTGAAAACGGAGGCGTTGTATTTTGCGGCATAGATTCGACGGATATTGTCTGTAAAGCAGAACAGCTTCACAAAACCAGCGCCACCTGCAGCGCCGCACTGGGCCGTCTTTTGACGGGTGCATCCCTGATGGGCGCCATGCTCAAGGACAGCCGGGACAGCATCACCCTGCGGGTGAACGGCGGCGGCCCTGCCGGCCTGGTGATTGCCTGCACCGACGGCACCGGCAACGTCAAGGGCTGCATCGACCACCCCCTGGTGGAGCTGCCGCCCCGGGCCGACGGCCACCTGGATGTGGGCGGCGCTGTGGGCAAAGACGGCGTCCTCACCGTCATCCGGGACAACAAGCTCCAGAAGGAGCCCACGGTAGGCCAGGTGCCGCTGGTGTCGGGCGAAATCGCCGAGGACTTGACGGCGTACTATGCCTACAGCGAGCAGATCCCCACCGTCTGCGCTCTGGGTGTTCTGGTGGACCCGGACCTCACCATCCACTGTGCAGGCGGATATATGGTGCAGCTGCTGCCCGGCGCCACCGACGCCGAAATCACCCAGCTGGAGCAGAACATTGCCGCCATGCCCTCGGTGACCGAGATGCTGCGCGCCGGTGCCACCCCCAAGGACATGATGGAAAAGGCTCTGGCTGGCTTTGCACCGTCGGTGCTGGATACCCGACAGGTGTCCTATCGCTGTGACTGCAGCGAGGAGCGCACCAAGGCCATGCTGCTCAGCCTGGGCCGCAAGGAGCTGGAAAAGCTTCGGGACGAGGACCCCCACTGCGAAGTGGTGTGTCACTTCTGCCACAGCAAGTACAACTTTGATCTGAACCAGCTTTTGAAGGAGCTTCCGGAGACCTCTGAGGCCGCCCCTGAGGAAGCACAGTAAACCCCATACATAAGAAAACGGCTGACCCCGCTGCAGAGCACGGGCCGGCCGTTTTTGTGTGCGATATTATCCCTCTACAATATTGTCCAGCAGGGTATAGGTGACGGCATAGTGCAGCTGATGCGCTTTTCGTTCTACCGTTTCCTGCTGGGCCACAATTTCAGCCCCCGGCCATTCCTCTTCCAATTCCTGCAGGCAATGCAGCCGGGCCATGGCCAACGCCAGGTCATCCGAATAGTTCACCGGCCGGGTCCGCCGTTGATAGCGGACAGTTTCCTCCACCGCTATGGGCAGCGGCAGGCCCCCCAGCTCCATCTGAACGTGACGGGTGATTTCCACATCGTTAGAAGTTGGTCCCACCAGTCCGCCGTCCAGCCCGGGAAGGGTCAGATGAAATCCCCCGCAGGACAGGCGAAGCTTGGTGTGGGTTCGGCCGGTCAGAAGGGGCACTTCTTCCGTCAGAGACTGGTCGTATTGGGCGCTCCACTCAAACCGGGCCATCACCACGCCGGCAGCCGGGGCAAAAATGGGCGTTCCGTCCCGTTCGGTGCGGCTTGTACCGATGAGCGGCTGACCGGCTTCCACCTGCTGGCCTGGCACCACCAGAGCGGTGCCGCTCTTCAGATTGACCTCGGTTACAACGCCGCCAATCCGGGCGCAGAGGGTTTGCAGCTTGCCCGAAAAGATGGCGGGCACCTGTTTGGCGGCTGCGGCCTCCACTTCCAGACGGCCGCCGAAGAAATTGAGGCTTGCCCAGGAGAATTCGCCGCTCTTTAAAAGTGCGTATTCGCCCGCGGTCAGGAGATCCTGGGTCACACGGACGCCGGGTTCCAGGCCGGTTTCCTCCCGCAGAACCAGTGCCGCCCGGGCCTGCTGCCCGGCGGTCAGACTGCCATAGTCCACCGACCAGATCTGTCCCCGGCTCCAGAGCAGAAGCGGCACAAAAACCACCAGTCCAGCCCACAGTCCTTTCCGGCGAAACAGGGGCCTCAGATGGAAAAATAGGCCTTTCCGCCGCCGTACCTGCAAACGCACTCTGTGCCGCCGGGCCAGTGCGGCCAGTTTTTGATAGCGCCAGGCCGCACAGCACCCCGAAAAGCCGCCGGGCTGGGGACAGATGCGGGACAGATGTATGCCTGCCTGGGCTGCATCGTTCAACAGACCCTCGGTGTCGCCGCTGAGGGCGGTGAACACAACCCCCGCCCAGAGCTGTACAACCTCCATCCAGCCGCCTCCTTTTATCCATCGATGCTGTCGGTAAAATCCGTCCTTACAAACCGCCCCTGCAGGGTGATCCGGTGCGCCGCCAGTGAGAGAATCCGCATCTGATCCCCATAGACGGTGAAGGTGCCGCCGTACAGTTCCAGACAGAGTTTGCTCTCATCGTAGGTGTGAATCCGCCGGAAATGCTCAATTTCCATCTGGGTCCCGGTCATGTAGACGGATGGACGGCGGTACATCCCGGCGGGGGGCTGGCCAAACAGCAGCTTGAGCCAGCTCTGCGGCGTAAGCCGTCTTTTGCGTTGTTTTGACACCTTTTCCCCTCCTGTTTGCGGCCCGTGCAGTCGGCAACGCCGCGCCGCTTGGGCCGGTATGGCCCGCCGCCTCTGTCCATATATATGGAAACAGGGGGGCTGCTTATGCGCTATTTGCAAAGGACGTTGTTTGTGTGCATTGCTCTGCTGACCGGCATTCTGCCTTTTTGGGCGCCTGAGGCCTGTGCCCAGGCGCTTCGGGAGGGGCTGGCCCTCTGTGGAGGGCCGCTGCTGCTTTCACTGTTTCCCTTTCTGATTGTTTCCACGCTGCTGGTCCGCAGCGGCGGGGGAGATCTGCTGGGGACATTGCTTCGCCCGGCGGCCCGGCTGGCCGGGGCAAACGCTTCCTGTGCCGGGGGCGTGCTGCTGATGGGCTTTACCGGCGGATTTGCGCCGGCTGCCAATGCGGCAGCCCAGGCTGTCCGTGCCGGCCGATTATCTCCGCAGCAGGCCGCCTGTCTGCTGCCTGCCTGTATCTGCTCCGGTCCATCCTTTGTCATTTTGACGGTGGGCCAGGGAATGCTGGGCAGCACCGGACTGGGGATTCGGCTGTTTATGGTACAGGCTCTGGCCGGGTGGATCTCGGCGGTCATCCTTTGCCGTGTGCATCCTCCTGCGGCCCGGAACTCAAATGTCATGGTTTCGGCTCCGGCTGCGATGCCGCCGCTTCGGCTGGATGCCGTCATTGCCGATGCCGCCATAACCTATTGCAAGCTGTGCGGGTTCATCCTCTATTTTCGCCTGATGACCGGGGGACTGGGGGCCATGTGGCCCAAGATTAGCCTGCCCGCCGCCATGGTTTTGGAGGTCTGTTCGGGCTGCGATCTGGCTTCCCGCGCCGGACGCTGGGCCAGCTGGCTGTGCTGTGCAGCCATCAGCCTGCAGGGAACGTCGGTTCTTTTGCAGGTGCGCACCATCTGCCCGGCGGAAATTTCTTTCCGCCCACTTTTGACCGCCCGGCTGCTCCATCTGCCCTTGTCGTTGCTGCTGTTCCGGCTGAGCCTCTGGCTGCCTGGAGGGAATGTCTCCGCCGGGGCGGTTCCCCATACCGCACCTGTGGTCCTTCGGCGGGTTCCGCCGGACTGTGCCGTGCTGGTCTTTCTGGGCTGCTGCCTGCTGGCCTGCCAGCTCTGCCGCGCCGTTCCGGAAACATAAAAAATCCCCGGAACCGCTTGATGCGATTCCGGGGACATTCTATGGAGCTACTGATCCGATTCGAACGGACGACCTGCTCATTACGAGTGAGCTGCTCTACCGGCTGAGCCACAGTAGCACGCTGCGCCAGCTGCAACGCAAGTTATTTTAGCATAAAAACCGGTCAGTGTCAAGGGATTGTGCCCGCAGCGGGCCGGACCTGCATTCAGTGGGGACAGGCTCGGCCTCCACATGGAAAAGCGCTTCAATGTGCGCAAATAATTTTGTACAGTTTTCACAGTTTCCACTGCAAAGTTTTGGTGATATAATAAATGCAAGAACCATTTTGGGTCGAACCCGGCGGACACACAGCCTGTGCCGCGCCGGATGCATCGGGAGGAATCACATGGCTGAAAAAAGCATCGAACTGGACAGTGTAGAGATTGCCGCCGCAGTGTTTGGAAACTGCGACTGCAACATTCGTCTGCTGGAGAAGGAGTTTTCTGTCACGGCCACCTGCCGGGGCACCATGCTGCGCCTGTCGGGCGAGGATCAGAATGTGGCGGCCGCAGCCCGCGCCGTCGAGGGAATGCTGCTCCTGATCGAGAACCACACGCCATTGGAGGATCAGACCGTCCACTACTGCATGAGCCTGGCCCACGACGGCGAGGAGAAACGGGTACGGGAGCTGACCGAAGATTTTGTGGCGGTCACCGTTAAGGGCCGGCCCATCCGTCCCAAGACGCTGGGGCAAAAGGAGTATCTGGCGGCCATCCGCACCCATCCCATTACCTTCGGCGTAGGTCCTGCCGGCACCGGCAAGACCTATCTGGCGGTGGCAATGGCGGTCAAGGCGTTCAAAGCCAAGGATGTCTCCCGGATTATCCTGACCCGTCCCGCCGTGGAAGCCGGAGAAAAGCTGGGCTTTCTGCCCGGCGACCTGCAGCAGAAGGTAGACCCATATCTGCGGCCCCTCTACGACGGCCTGTTTGATATGCTGGGAGCCGAGACCTTTGAGCGTCTGGTGGAAAAGCAGCTGATCGAGGTGGCTCCGCTGGCCTATATGCGCGGCCGGACGCTGGATGATTCCTTCATCATTCTGGATGAAGCCCAGAACACCACCCCCGAACAGATGAAAATGTTTCTGACCCGTATGGGCACCGGTTCAAAAGTCGTGGTGACAGGCGACGTGACCCAGATCGACCTGCCCGACCACACGCGCAGCGGCCTGGTGGATGCGCTGCAGGTGCTCAAGAACATTTCCGGCATTGCACAGTGTTACTTCAACGAAAAAGACGTGGTGCGTCATCGCCTGGTGCAGGAGATCATCAAGGCTTATGAATCCGCCGCACATCCTGCCAAGCGGTGAGCCCTCAGCGTCTTATAAAAGAAAGGAGCGGACCTAGATGTCCAACAAAGTACTGATTACCAACGAGCAGAAAACGGTCAAAGTCCCGTCCGGCCTGCGGATTCTGATCCGTCGGGCCTGCAACGCAGTGCTCGAATACGAGCATTTTGAGGGCCCCGCTGAGATCAGCGTAACCTTTGTCGATAATGCGGCCATAGCCGAGCTGAACAACCAGTATCGCAACAAGCCGATGCCCACCGACGTGCTCAGCTTCCCTCTGGGGTCGGACGGCCAGTATGACATCAACGAGACCAATGGCTGCAAGATGCTGGGAGATATCGTCATCAGCATGGAGCGGGCCATGGAACAGGCCAACCTCTACGGCCACTCCCTCCAGCGGGAGGTGGCCTTCCTGACGGTGCACTCGATGCTTCACCTGCTGGGCTACGACCACGAGAACGGCGGCCTGGAGGCTGTGCGGATGCGGGAGCGGGAAGAAGCCGTCCTGCTCCAGCTGGGCCTGCCCCGGACGGTGAGCTACACCGAATAAGCGGCGTTCGTTTTGGGATATTTGGGATAACGGAAAGAGAGAATGACCCTTGAATCACACGGATAAAAATGCAATCGAATCGACCATCCACTACGACACTTCCTCGGTGTTTGTGGCCGTCATCGGACGGCCCAATGTGGGCAAGTCCAGCCTGACCAATCTGCTGGTGGGAGAAAAGGTGGCCATTGTCACCTCCAAACCCCAGACCACCCGTACCCGGATCACCGGCGTCATCACCCGCGGGCCCCTGCAGTATGTCCTTCTGGACACCCCCGGCGTCCACAAGGCCAAAAACAAGCTGGGCAAGCGGATGGACAAGACGGCCAGCGATTCGGTGGGCGATGTGGATGTGTCCATGATGCTGTTTGAGCCCCATCCCGGCCTGAACGAGTCGGAACAGATGCTGATTGACGCACTGCGCCGCAGCGGTCCCGCCATTGCAGTCATCAATAAGATCGACCTGGTCAAAGACCCGGCGGAGCTGGAAGCCCGCAAAGCCGAACTGGAAGCCCTGGGCGTCTTTGATGCGGTATGCACCGTCAGCGTCCGGGACAACAAGAACTGTGAGGACCTGTTTGACCTGCTGGCTCGTTACGCGGTGGAGGGGCCCCATTACTTTGAGGACGACGCTTACACCGATATGCCCGAGAAAGAGCTGGTGGCCGAACTGATCCGGGAAAAAGCCCTGCTGTTCATGCGGGACGAGATTCCCCACGGCCTGGCCGTGGTGGTGGAGCGCTTCAAGGAGCGGCCCGGCACCGACCTGGTGGACATTGATGTGAACATCTACTGTGAACGGGAGAGCCACAAGGGCATGGTGATCGGCAAAGGCGGCGCCATGCTCAAAAAGATCGCCAGCGCCGCCCGGGTGGACTGCGAAGAATTCCTGGGCTGCCGGGTCAACCTGCAGTGCTGGGTCAAAGTGAAGCCCGACTGGCGGGACAATGAGTTTTTGCTGAACAGCTTCGGATTCCGTCAGGACCAGAACCGGAAGTAAACGCCTGCCAGAACAGGACAGATTTCCCGGGGATAAGGGGTTAAGATGGGGTCAACACTGAAACCGAAGGCGAGGTGCTGACACATGGATGCTGAAAGCTGCTGGAAGGCGTTTGCCTCGACGGGAAAAATCGATCACTATCTGGACTACAAGCGGGCTGCGGGCGAAAAACCTGCAGAGGAAACATACAATGGACGATTTTGTCATCAAGGGCCTGGTCATGCAGGAGATCGAATACGGCGAGTCGGACCGGATTCTCAAGATTCTGACCGCTGAAAAAGGTCTGATTACCGCATTTGCCAAAAACAGCATGCGGCTGACCAGCCATCTCTTTGCGGCCTGCGGACAGCTCTGTTATTCCGAGTTTGTCCTGCGGCCCGGCCGCAACACCGAAGAAAAAATGTACACCGTGGTGGAAGCGGGCTATGAGACCGACTTCCGGGACATAGGCTACAGTTTTGAGGCCCAGGGGGTCGCCATGTACATGGTGGAGTTCACCATGGCCCTCTCCCTGGTGGAGCAGCCGGCCGAAAAAGAGCTGAAACTCCTGATGAACTGCCTGTACAAGATCTGTCAGAAAAAGACCGATCCCAAAATCGTCAAGGCCGTGTTTGAGCTGCGGATGACCAGTGAGTGCGGGTTTATGCCCCAGCTGCTGGCCTGCCGGAGCTGCGGCGCCTACGATGGCGACCGCTTTTGCTTGGACGCAGAGGATGGCTGCCTGCTCTGTGGAGACTGCGCAGCCAAGGAAAACAAAACCTGTAACCTGGATAAGGGAGCACTGTTTGCGGTGCGGTACATCTGTCTGATTGAGGACAAGAAACTGTTTGGATTTCGGATTTCCGCCAACAGTGCCCGGCTTTTGTACAATGTGGCGGAGCAGTATGCTCTGGCCCACATGGATAAATCGCTGAACTCCCTGAAATTTTTGCGGTCCCTTTCGGCCTGGGACCCGGACCTACAGCCTAAAAAGGATTGAA
Source organism: Faecalibacterium sp. An192 (assembly GCF_002160175.1). Taxonomy (NCBI): domain Bacteria; kingdom Bacillati; phylum Bacillota; class Clostridia; order Eubacteriales; family Oscillospiraceae; genus Faecalibacterium; species Faecalibacterium sp. An192. Next base: position 91,147 of record NZ_NFKB01000004.1, on the reverse strand, counting down.
TCAATGGAGACAAGTTACTTAAAAACACTGGAATTAAATAAAATCATCGAGCGGGCCGCCGCCGGCTGTGTCTGCAAAGAGGCCAGAGCCAAAATGCTGGAACTGACCCCTCAGTGCGACCCCGACGAAGTCCGCTTTATGCTGGATCAGACCGACGCCATCAATACGCTGCTCATCAAGAACGGTTCGCCCCGCTTTGGCGGCGTGGAAGGGGTCAGCGAGCTGGCCACCCGCGCGGTCAAGGGCGGCGTGCTGTCCATGGGTGAGCTGCTGCTGGTGGCGGGCGCCCTGCGCAACTTCCAGAACCTGAGCACCTGGTACGGTTCCACTGATCACGATGCTCTGCCCACCGACGACCTGTTCTACGCACTGGCACCGCAGCCCGGCCTGGAACAGCAGATTTCCGACGCCATCATTGCGCCGGATACCATGGCGGACACCGCCTCCCACACGCTGAACGAACTGCGGAAAAAGATCCGCGCCACCGAAAACTCCATTCGTGACCGTCTGGACAGCCTGGTCCACAACATGGAGTCCTCCAAGTACTTACAGGAGGCCGTGGTTTCCATCCGCAACGGGCGCTATGTCGTCCCGGTCAAGAGCGAGTACCGAGGCGAAATCAGCGGCATCATCCACGACGTTTCCTCCACCGGCGCCACTGTCTTTGTGGAGCCCCAGGCCGTCGTGGAAGCCAATGCCCGCATTCTGCAGTACCGCGCCCAGGAAGCCCAGGAAATCGAGCGGATTCTGACGGCCTTTACCAGCCAGGTGGCCGCCATTGAGCCTCAGTTCCAGTACAGCTACAAAGCCATGCTGGAAATCGACATCCTGCTTGCCAAGGCACGGATGGCCATTGAGATGAAGGCCTTCAAGCCCTCGGTCAGCTATGAGAGCTCTTTCTCGCTGATTCGGGCTCGGCACCCCCTGATCGACCCGGCCAAGTGCGTGCCGGTCAACATCGCGCTGGGGCAGGATTATGACTCTCTCATCATCACTGGTCCCAATACCGGCGGCAAGACCGTCACCCTTAAGACGGCCGGCCTGCTGTGCGCCATGGCTCAGTGCGGCTTCCTGATCCCGGCGGACGAGCGCAGCGAAGTCTGTGTGTTCCAGGAGTATCTGGTGGACATCGGCGACGAACAGAGCATCGAGCAGAGCCTGTCCACCTTCTCGGGTCACATGACCAAAATCACCGGCATTCTGGAACTGGCCGGTCCCGGCACTCTGGTGCTTCTGGACGAGCTGGGCGCCGGCACCGATCCGGCGGAAGGCGCCGCCCTGGCTGTGGCCATCATTGAAGAACTGCGCCGCCGGGGTGTCCTGCTGATGGCTACCACCCACTATGCGGAGCTGAAAGTCTTTGCACTGGAAACGCCCGGCGTGGTCAATGCCAGCTGTGAGTTTGACCTGGAAACGCTGCGGCCCACCTATAAGCTGAGCGTCGGCGTGCCCGGCAAATCCAATGCCTTCCTCATCAGCGAAAAACTGGGCATTCCGGAGCGGGTCATCGAGGCCGCCCAGCAGCATCTGTCGGCGGATGACAAGCGTCTGGATGCAGTGCTGGGCCAGCTGGATGATCTGAAACTCCAGCTGAAAGCCAGCCAGGACGAGGTGGAGAGTCTCCGCCATGAGGCGGCCCATCAGCTGGAAGCCGCCCAGAAAAAGAAAGAGGAACTGATCCGTCAGGGCGAAAACGAGCTGGAAGCCGCCCGTGCCAAGGCCCGCGCCCTGGCCCAGCAGGTGGAAAACGAGGCCTACCGCCTCACCGATGAGCTGCGCCAGCTCCAGAAAGACGAGAAGATGAGCGCCCAGCAGCGTGCCCAGCGCGCCCGGGAGATCGCAAAAAAAGAGTCGGCCAAGCTGTTTTCCAATTCGGATGTGGTGCACAACCCGGTGCGGGAGTTTGTTCCCCTCAAGGAAGTGCGGGTAGGGCAGGAAGTCTGCATCGCCGAACTGGGCCAGCTGGCCACCGTTCTGGCTCTGCCGGATCGAAACGGAGACGTTCTGGTCCGGGCCGGCATCGTCAAAACCAAAGTGCCCCTCAAGGGGCTCAAGCAGCCGGACAAGATGGAAAAGGCCCCCGCCGCACCCAAGACCAAAGCCCAGCAGCGCTATACCCGCCAGACCGGCGACGGCAGCCGCGCTGCAGGCGGCCATGTGGAACGGGTCCGTCGGGACGCCAAGATGGAGTGCAACCTGCTTGGTCTGACCGTGGACGAAGCCATCCAGGAGGCGGATTCTTTCATCGACCGCGCCATCCTGAACGGTCAGTCCACTGTCTATCTGATCCATGGCAACGGCACCGGCGCGCTGCGCAACGCTATCCAGAAGCATCTGCGCGGACACCGGATGGTCAAGAGCTTCCGCCTGGGCCGCTATGGCGAAGGCGAAAGCGGCGTGACGGTGGTCGAGCTGAAATAAACACCAAACCGGACCTGTAAAAAGAAGGGAACAGCCGCCCGGATGCAATGTGCGGGCGGTTTGTTTCGTTTTATTGGATGAAGTAAAAATCGGAAGGTACAAAAACAGATGCAAAAGCGGCGAAAAGGCACAAAATCCAGACATGGGAAAAAGGGAGCGATGCGCTGGCAGCTGGCTGCCGCGGCCCTTGTTCTTGTCCTGTTTCTCGGCAAAGCCTGCCAGGCAGGTCTGGAATGGATGAATGCCCAAAACGCCATCCGGGAAGCCAGCGCTACGGAAGAACCGGGGGAGGACTTCCGCCCGGATGTAGGGGAACCGCCTTACACGGTGGCTGTGGATGCCGGCCATGGCGGGGACGACCCTGGCGCCACCGGTCTGATTGTGGAACGGGACATGACGGCCGCCACCGCTGAAGCTCTGATGGCCTGGCTGCAAGCCGATGCCAACTACATACCGGTGACCACCCGGGACAGTTACGACGTCACCGCCACCCCCATGGAACGGGCCGAGTGCTCCAACCGTCAGCATCCGGATTTGCTTCTGTCCATTCATGGCAATTCCGCTGCCACCGAAGCCAGCGGGTTTGAGTGTTATCCCATTACGCCGGGCCGGACCTGGCATCGGGAGAGTGTGTATTTCGCCCGGCAGCTGGCCGCCGGCATGGAAAACGCCGGGAGCTCTCTGCGGGGACAGCGCGGCATCCGCTACATCTACTACGAAAACGGCGCCAAGGTCCTGGCAGAAGCCAACGACCTCCGGGTCCGGGAAGAGGAGACCTTCACCCTTTTGGAGGAATCCAACTGCCCGGCGGTATTGGCAGAGCAGTGCTTCATCACCAGCGCCGAGGACGTGGATCTCTTTGGAGACGAGGATGGCTGCCAGCGGACAGCCCGTGTCTATTACGAGGCCATCTGCGCTTACTTTGGCACCCAGCCGCTGACTTCTCTGGGAGAGTAAATAAAAACCTTTCGGGCCGCCCGGGTCAAAACGCAGGGAACGTTTTGCCGGGCGGTCTTTTTCTTTTCAGCGCGTCCGTATGATCCCCGGTGGCGCAGTGTTTTGATCCACCGAAAAAGCCGTTACGAATATTCGCCATTTTTTGAATTGGGTGTATAAAAAGTGAAAGGATTTGTATCCCATACCTTGACAAGTAAAAAAAACATGGTACAATGATGGCAAAGCGTGTGCCGATGTACACACAAATAGATTAGGCCGGGCGCCCTTTTTGGGCTGCCTAAAGCTCATCGGACAGGGCTGGCCGCTGCCGCGTGTGGCGTAAAGCGCCACAACATTATTGAACGGGTGGGTCACCCGGAAATTTTATAAGTTGGTCACTTTTTATAACCTCGTGCGGACGCACACCACTTGTGAAACGTCAATAAGAGCAGCAGAACCGCCCCTCGATCTATTTGCTGAAGTTCTCTTCCAAAAGGCATGGCCGGACATTGCAGAATGTCGTCTCCTCTGTGTGATGAGGAGTCAGGCCGCCTCGACTGTATCTCACAGGCAGTGTGCCCGAAAGGGTGCGCTGCCTTTTTTGTTGCAGTCAGAAATGTCTTTCCGCCGGAGCATGGTTCCGTTTCAGACCATGCACAGGAGAATCCGGCGGCCCGTCCGGGATGGGAGCAGCCTTCCGCTTGACTCAAAACCTGAAAAAGAGAGGGATGTTATTTGAACCGGGATCGTCAAAAAAGAGCGCCCATCTATGAGGCACTGGAAAAGTTCCGCCGGCAGCGGGTCGTCCCGTTCGATGTGCCGGGCCATAAGCGCGGCCGCGGAAACCCCGAGCTGGTCGAACTGCTGGGGGAGCGATGTGTCGGCATCGATGTCAACTCCATGAAACCTCTGGATAACCTGTGTCATCCGGTTTCGGTCATCAAGGAGGCAGAGGAACTGGCCGCCGACGCATTCGGCGCGGCCCACGCCTTCCTGATGGTGGGCGGTACCACCAGCAGTGTCCAGAGCATGGTCCTGACGGCCTGCAAGCCGGGGGACAAGATCATACTGCCCCGCAATGTCCACAAGAGCGCCATCAACGCCCTGGTTCTGTGCGGCGCGGTGCCCGTCTATATTGATCCCAAGGTGGATACCGATCTGGGCATCCCTCTGGGTATGGAAGTGGAAGATGTGCGGGCCGCCATTGAGGCCAACCCCGACGCCGTGGCCATTTTTGTCAACAACCCCACCTATTACGGCATCTGCTCCGACCTGCGCAGTCTGGTGGATCTGGCTCACTCTCACAATATGCTGGCTCTGGTGGATGAAGCCCACGGCACCCATCTGTATTTCAATCCCAGCCTGCCTCTCAGCGGCATGGCAGCCGGGGCCGATATGGCCGCCGTTTCCATGCACAAGTCGGGCGGCAGTCTGACCCAGAGTTCGCTTCTGCTCTGCGGACCCGGGGTCAATGCGGGATATGTGAGCAACATCATCAACCTGACCCAGACCACCAGTGCATCCTATCTGCTGATGTCCAGTCTGGATATCAGCCGGCGCAATCTGGCCATGCGGGGCAGAGAGAGCTTCGCCCGTGTGATTGATATGGCCGAGTACGCCCGGCGGGAAATCAATGCCATCGGCGATTACTATGCTTTCGGCTCCGAGATGATCAACGGCGGCAGCATTTACGACTTTGACGTCACCAAGCTGGCTGTCAATACCCGCGGCATTGGTCTGACCGGCATTGAGGTTTATGACCTGCTCCGGGATGAGTACGATATCCAGATTGAGTTTGGCGACCTGTCCAACATTCTGGCCTATATCTCCATCGGCGACCGCATTCAGGATATTGAGCGTCTGGTGGGTGCTCTGGCGGATATCCGCCGCCTCTACTCCAAGCCCCGCAGCGATCTTTTCACGGCGGAGTACATCACGCCGCAGGTAAAGGCTACTCCCCAGCAGGCGTTCTATTCGCCCAAGGAGAGTTTGCCTTTGCGGGAAACCGCCGGCCGGATCTGCACAGAGTTCGTCATGTGCTATCCTCCGGGAATTCCCATCCTGGCTCCCGGCGAAGTGATTACCCCGGAAATCATCGATTACATCGAGTTCGCAAAGGCCAAGGGCTGCTCCATGCAGGGCCCGGCCAGCGAGGATATCTCGGAACTGAACGTTTTGGTATAACGGATTGAAAAGAAGGAGGGAGTCTCTTGCAGGAAATGGATTACTGGTTTGGCGAACTGCATACCGCCAACGTCAAAACCTCCATTCGGGTGGACCGGCAGCTCTACAGCGGAACAAGCGACTTTCAGCGGATCGATGTCTTTGACTCGCCGGAGTTCGGACGGTTCCTGACTTCGGACGGCAGCGTGATCTTCTCGGAGAAAGACGAGTTCACCTACGACGAGATGATCGTCCATGTCCCTATGGCCGTTCACCCCGATGTCAAGCGGGTTCTGGTCATCGGCGGCGGAGACGGCGGCGTAGCCCGTGAGCTGTCGTATTACCAGGAGATCGAAGTCATCGATGTGGTGGAACCGGACAAGATGTTCGTGGATGTCTGCCGCAAATATTTCCCCGACAATGCCTGCGGTCTGGATGATATCCGCGTCCGCGTCTATTACGAGGACGGCCTGCGGTTTCTGCGGGGCAAAGAGGATGAATACGACCTGATTATCAACGACTGTACCGATCCTCTGGGCCATGCAGCCGGCCTGTTCACCAAGGAATTCTACGGCAGCTGCTACAAGGCCCTCCATGAGGACGGTATCATGGTGTATCAGCATGGCAGCCCCTTCTTTGACGAAGATGAGGAAACCTGCCGCGCCATGCACAAGCGGGCTTACCGCTCGTTCCCCATCAGCCGGGTGTATCAGGCACACATCCCGACCTGCCCGGCGGGGTACTGGCTGTTTGGCTTTGCCAGCAAAAAGTATCACCCCATCAAGGACTTTGACCCCAAGCGCTGGAACAAGCGGGGGATCAAGACCTGGTATTATACCACCCACCTCCATCGTGGAGCCTTCATGCTTCCGCGCTATGTGGAGGACCTTCTGAAGGAAGAAGAAGACTGAAAACAGACGAAATCAAGAAACGGATTGTATTTGAAAGGAGTCATTTCCATGAGCAAACTGCTTGTCATTGGCTGCGGCGGCGTCGCCTCGGTTGCGATCCAGAAGTGCTGCCAGAACCACGAGACTTTCACTGAGCTGTGCATTGCCAGCCGCACTGTCTCCAAGTGCGACGCCCTGAAGGCCAAGCTGGAGGCCGCCGGCACCCCCGTCAAGATCACCACCATGACCGTCAACGCCGACGACGTGGAGGACGTCAAGCGGGTGATTGAGGCTTACAAGCCGGAGCTGGTTCTGAATGTGGCTCTGCCTTACCAGGATCTGACCATCATGGACGCCTGCCTGGCCTGCGGCGTTCACTATGTGGATACCGCCAACTACGAGCCGGAAAACACCGACGATCCCGCCTGGCGCGCCATCTACGAGAAGCGCTGCAAGGAAGAGGGCTTCACCGCATACTTCGACTACAGCTGGCAGTGGGCTTACGCCAAGAAGTTTGAGGAGGCTGGCCTGACCGCCATCCTGGGCTCCGGTTTCGACCCGGGTGTCACCAGCGTCTTCACTGCCTATGCTCTGAAGCACTACTTCGATGAGATTCACACCATCGACATTCTGGACTGCAACGGCGGCGACCACGGCTATCCCTTCGCCACCAACTTCAACCCCGAGATCAATCTGCGTGAAGTTTCGGCCAACGGCAGCTACTGGGAGAACGGCCACTGGGTGGAGACCAAGCCCATGGAGATCAAGCGGGAATACGACTTCCCCCAGGTGGGCAAAAAGGACATGTACCTGCTCCACCACGAGGAGATTGAGAGCCTGGCCAAGAACGTCCCCGGCGTCAAGCGGATTCGCTTCTTCATGACCTTCGGCCAGAGCTATCTGACCCACATGAAGTGTCTGGAGAACGTGGGCATGCTCTCCACCAGCCCCATCCAGTTTGAGGGCCGCGAGATTGTGCCCATCCAGTTCCTGAAGGCTCTGCTGCCTGATCCCGCATCCCTGGGCCCCCGCACCGTCGGCAAGACCAACATCGGCTGCATCTACACCGGCGTCAAGGACGGCAAGGAGCGCACCATCTATATCTACAATGTCTGCGATCACCAGGAGTGCTACAAGGAGCTGGGCAGCCAGGCCATCAGCTACACCACCGGTGTTCCGGCCATGATCGGCACTGCTCTGGTAGCCAACGGCCAGTGGCGTCAGCCTGGTGTCCACAACCTGGAGGAGATGGACCCCGATCCCTTTATGGAGATGCTGAACCAGTACGGCCTGCCCTGGGTTGTGGATGAGCATCCTGTGACGGTGGAATGATGGAGCATTTGAAACGGCATGAACCCGGGCTGCAGACACCGGTCTATGTGGTGGACGAGGCAGCTCTGGTTCACAACCTGGAAATTCTGCAGGGCGTACAGCAGCGTACAGGCTGCCACATTCTGCTGGCCCAGAAAGCTTTCTCCATGTTTCGGGTTTATCCGCTGATTGGGCAGTATCTGGCAGGCGCCACCGCCAGCGGCCTCTTTGAGGCACGGTTGGCCCACGAAGAGATGCCCGGCAAGGAAAACCATGTTTTCTGCCCGGCCTATACCCCGGAAGAAATGGAAGAGATTGTACAGATCTGCGACCATATCAGCTTCAATTCGCTCGCTCAGCTGGAGGCACACCGTCCGGTCTGGGAAAAGGCGGGTGTCAGCGTCGGCCTGCGGGTCAACCCGGAGCACTCCACCCAGGAAGGCCACGCCATCTACGATCCCTGTGCACCGGGCAGCCGGCTGGGTATCCGCCGGCAGAATCTGCCGGACCAGTTGCCCAAAGGGGTAGAGGGACTGCATTTCCACACCCTGTGTGAGCAGGACGCTGCCCCTCTGGTGGAGACCTTTGCCGCCTTTGAAGAAAAGTTCGGGCAGTATCTGCCGGGGCTGAAGTGGATCAATCTGGGCGGCGGGCACCACATCACGCGCCCGGGCTATGACATTGCCGTCCTGGAACAGCTGATCCTTTCCATCCGGGAAAAGTACGGCCTGGAAGTTTATCTGGAACCGGGGGAGGCTATCGCCCTTTCGGCCGGCACCCTGATTACCACCGTGCTGGACATTGTGCAGGCCACCGATATGCCCGTCCTGATTCTGGATACCTCGGCGGCTTGTCACATGCCCGACGTGCTGGAAATGCCCTATCGTCCGCCCCTGTACGACAGCGGACTGCCGGGCGAAAAGGCATGTACCTGCCGTCTGGCATCCCGGACCTGCCTGGCCGGAGATGTCATCGGCGAATACAGCTTTGATTCCTGCCCCCAGATTGGGGACAGGCTGGTTTTTGGCGATATGGCGATTTATTCCATGGTGAAAAACAACACCTTCAATGGAATGCCGCTGCCGGATATTGCGCTGCGCCATCTGGATGGCAGCTGCGAGGTAGTGCGCCATTTCGGCTATCAGGATTTCAAAACGCGTCTGTCCTGACGCGGTCCAAAGGAGTTTTCTATGTACAGAATGCCGGCTGAATACGAGCCGCACCGCGCAACACTGATGATCTGGCCGGTACGCCCGGGCAGCTGGGGGAAAGATCCCCAGGCTGCACAGGACGCCTTTGTGCGGGTCTTTGAAGCCATCACCCAAAGTGAAGATCTTTATCTCTTGGCTGATCCGGATCATTTGGAGCAGGCCCGCGCTGCAGTGGCGCACCTGGATCGGGTGCACCTGATCTGCATGGATTCCAATGACGCCTGGGCGCGGGATGTTGGGCCTACCTTCGTCAAAAATGACAGGGGAGAGCTCAAGGGCATCAGCTGGAGCTTCAACGCCTGGGGCGGTATGGTTGACGGCCTCTATGCCGACTGGCAAAAAGACGACGCCATTGCGTCCGCCTTCTGTCAGGAACTGGGTTTGCCCTGGGACGATGCGGCTCCGTTTGTACTGGAGGGCGGCAGCATTCATACCGACGGCGAGGGGACAGCTCTTGTCACCGAAAGCTGCCTGCTTTCGGCCGGGCGGAATCCGTCCATGAGCCGCGAGGAAATCGAGGCAGAACTTTGCCGCCGTCTGGGTGTTGAGAAAGTGTTGTGGTTGCCGCGGGGCATTTACAACGACGAAACCAACGAGCACGTGGACAATGTCTGCGCTTTTGTCGCCCCTGGCGAGGTAGTTCTGGCCTGGACCGACAACGAATCCGACCCGCAGTACCCGCTTTCTGCCGCAGACCTGGCTTATCTGCAGAGTGCAACCGATGCCAAAGGGCGGTCTTTAAAGATCCACAAACTGCCCATCCCGGATCATCCCATCCTCTGCAGCGAAGAGGACTGCGCATCCTATTCGTTTGAACCGGGCGAGGACATTCGCGAGCCAGGGGAGCGCCTGGCGGCCAGCTATGTGAATTTCTATTTCACCAACGGTGCCGTTCTGGTTCCTCAGTTCGGGGGCGAAAACGCCGCCAGCGACGCCCGCGCCTGCAAGATCCTGCAGCAGCTTTGCCCGAACCGTCAGGTTATCGGCCTGCCTGCGCGGGAAATCCTGCAGGGCGGGGGAAACATCCACTGCATTACACAGCAGATTCCGCTGTAAAAGGAGGGAATATCCATGCCACAGACCACTGTTGCGGCCATTCAGATGACCTGCTGCGCCGACCCGGCCCAGAACATCGCACACGCCGAGGAACTGGTGCGCCAGGCCGCCGCCAAAGGGGCACAGATTGTTCTGCTGCCCGAATTGTTCGAGCGGCCCTACTTCTGCCAGGAGCGCCGCTATGAGTACTACGATTATGCGCTGCCCATGGAAGAAAATCCGGCGATTCAGCGTTTTTCTGAGGTGTGCCGTGAACTGGAGCTGGTGATGCCCATCAGCTTTTACGAAAAGGACGGCACACGCCTGTTCAACAGCATCGCCATGCTGGACGCAGACGGCAGCATCCTGGGTATTTATCGAAAGACCCACATCCCGGACGACCACTATTATCAGGAGAAATTTTATTTTACCCCCGGAAACACCGATTTTCAGGTGTTCGATACACAGTATGGCCGGGTAGGCGTGGGCATCTGCTGGGATCAGTGGTTCCCGGAGACAGCCCGCTGCCTGGCTCTGGCCGGGGCCGACATCATCTTGTATCCAACAGCAATCGGCAGTGAACCCATCCTGGATGTGGACAGTGCCGGTCACTGGCAGCGGACCATGCAGGGACATTCGGCAGCCAACATTATGCCGGTCGCTGCGGCAAACCGCTATGGAACCGAAGTGGTCACGCCTTGCAGGGAAAATGGTGGCCAGCAGAGCGCACTGCGGTTTTACGGTACCAGCTTCTTGACGGATGAGACGGGAGCTGTCATTCAGCAGGCCGGCCGGGACGAAGACGCCGTCCTGACTGCGAGCTATGACTTTGCGGCCATTCGGCAGGCCCGTCTGGAATGGGGCTTGTTCCGGGACCGCCGGCCTGAGTGTTACGGAGCCATTTGTGATCTGGATTGATGGCAGTCCAGTTCAAACCTGCATCCTTATCATAGAATAAGGTTTTTGAAACGCATCCCAAAATCTGTGCGGGGCACAGGTGAGGGGTGCGTTTTTTGTTGGCTGGCGTTCTGGACGAAAACAGCCGGAAATGCTAAATCGGCTCAAAAGAACCCAAGAGAGAAGAGCCCTTTTTGCCTGTATATAAATTTCGTATAATGTAGGTTATACGAAAAACAGGGAAGCGAAAAAGCCCTTTTAAGCCGCTTTTGGGTCTTTCGGCCGGTTTTGGCCGCCGCCAGCCGTCCGGACCGGTTCAAACTGGTCCAAATTGCATTTTTCCAAAATATGCTCATTTTATGATTTTTTAAATAAAAACAGACTCCAGATTTTGCTCTGGAGTCTGCGTGGTTCTTTTTATGGTCAGATCAGTTTCAAGCAAGCCGGCCATCTGTTTTTCATTCAGTACACTCGGTTCATCACGGTATGCAATGCATCATGAATGATTCTTTTCATTTCATTCGCTGCAAATTGCTCTGCGCAAATCGGTTATAAACTGAGCCTGCTGCTTTTTCAGGTATCCTTTTACAAACGGCTTCATCCAGACCTTCTTCACCGATACGTACTCTGTGAAGTCCACCACCGTCGCCAAACCTCGCTGCCGGAATCTTCCAACCCAGCGGCCATGCAGATTGGTGTTGTCCATCTCCAGTTCCCAAAGCTGCCCCGGTTTTGCCCTTACGATTGTGAATTTTGTGACATATCCGTTTGCTGTGTATTCCAGAAAAGCTTCCGGGCCAAGGATTTGCACGCGGCTTAGATCAGTCCGCCACCTTGGATATTCGCTTGCTGTTGTCACAACGCTCCACGCCTTGTGTACATCACAAGGAAGAACAGATTTTAAATTTGATACCGTCATTTTTTCTATCCATCATCAAGTCGTCAACATTCAAACCTTCAGACCCTAGGCTCAGAATTTCTCTTTAACCCGATCCAAATCTTCCGGGTCAATCCATTCTTCAATAAAGCCGCAGGTGCAGCAAACATAGCGATGGACCGGCGCCGTCGAAAAAATCGACAAGCCCAGTGGAATGTAATTCCCGGAACCATAAGCGCCCGCTTTGCCTGGAACGCGGACAATCTCATGGCTGCCGCATTTGGGACAGGTATGGGTATTCTTCATTGTATCATCCGCCTTTCAACCGGTACATCGTCATCTTTTTCGATAGCAAAGAATCTCTGGATCTGAACCGTTGGGGCCATATTCAGACACCAGAAGGTATTTTTCATCAGCAACCACCCCATAACAGCGGTTGCTGCCCGGGATTTCAACCTGATTTCCGAAATAGATATTCTGGTCTGTCAGCAGCTTGACAGTTTCCCCATTCGGCAGCGGATACGCCAGATTGACATAAACCCCATTCAGCAAATACAGATCCTTCACAGCCAAGCCGGGAATCTCCAGCATCTGAATCTCCTGAATCAGAGACTGTTTCAAAGCCTGATAAGCCTCAAAGCCCGAATCCTGAATGCATTTTGCTGCGACGCAAACACCACCGAAGGGATGGCCGCCTGTCTCCTGACAGCCGCCGCAATCCGTTTTTCTTGGACAGGCTTCACAGCAGTCCGAACCACAAATGGACTTCATAGGAGTTCCTTTCCATTCTCAAGGAATTTTATACCTTCAGTTCAAGATATGCCTTGCGGACGTACCAGACCACAGCGGCGGTCATTGCAGCAACTACAATTTCCGTCAGTGCGATGGAAACATTCGACAGCAAAACCGCTGCAAAATCCACCACGAAATGTGCTCCAAAGGCGGCCCAATACCACCGGCCATTCTTTTCCTTGACAGCACGATAGATCAAAACCGACAGCGCAATCTGCAAAAAGACCGCCACAATCCGCTCAAACCCAGCGGCAAAAAAGAGCAAAGCCGGCGTCTCCCAGAGTGCAGACAGTCCCTGAATGGCCGTCTGGCGGGACGCTTCATCCAGACCTTCCAGAATGCCGTTCATGGAGCCGCTGTTGATCATGGTGGAGTTGACCAGGTTGTTGATGGATGCCAGGCCCAGCAGGAGGATCGCTTCAATTCCTCCATGGCCCACACCATACATCAGCGCATTTTCTTTGGTGAGATAGTTCCGCATGACAAATTTCATGCCCAGGTACCGCCCGGTTTCCTCAAAGGCTGCCGCCATCAGGGCTCCATACAGCGCATAGAGAAAAGGATTACCGGTGATCAGGTCTCCGGTCGCCTGGAAAACCATCGAATGAACCATGCTTTCCAGCGTCAGCGCAAAGATCACGAACACCAGCAGGCCAGTACCAAAACTAAAGAAAGCCGCCTTTTTTTTGCGCCACAGGTAGATGAAAAGACCGATCGGCAGGCCAAAAGCCGCCATCAGCGAAAACATCATGCCGACAACGTTGCCGACTGGTACAGGTTGCAGTTCCATTTTCGTTTACCTCCTTGAATGTCAACCACATCGCAGTGAACGATTAACTTTTAGCTTAATCGTTAATCGTCGACTGCATTATAACAGGCCTCTGTCCTTCTGTCAACGCCATGGAACAGAGGTCTGTTCAAACCGGTTTTTCTTACTGCTGCTTGTCCGGGTCGTCTGTTTCCTCCTTAAAATCCTCTGTCATAGATGGGAGAATCTCGGGCAGCGCCTCCCCTGTCCACTCCCCTGTTGGCTGCATTTCTTCCTGGATACCAGTTTCCTCTTGGGGGACTTCTGTTTTCAGTGCTTCGGCAGATTTGGGGTTCTTCACAGCCCCCAGCGGGTTGGCTTCAATGGCAGCACGCACCTGTGCGTCCTGCAGATGGGTATAGATCTGGGTGGTGCCCACATTGCTGTGGCCCAAAAGCTCTTTCAGGGTCAAAACATCCACCATGCCGGTCTGATACATCAGGGTGGCAGCAGTATGGCGCAGCTTATGGGTTGAGTACCCCTTCAGTCCCGCCGCTTTCATGGCGCCGGTAATCAGCTGTTCCACCCGCCGGTTGGAGATGCGGTCTTTGCGCCGCCGGGTGATGAAGACGGCCGGTTCTTTGGGCGAAAGTCCCTCAACCGCTCCCCTCTTTTGCAGATAGAGATCCAGCGCATCGATGCAGGCGTCGTTCAGATAAACCATCCGCTCCTTATGCCCCTTGCCAAAGAGGCGGATCTGACGCCCGGCCAAATCGATGTCCTCCATATTCATCCCCACCAGCTCCGACAAACGCATTCCGCAGTTCAGGAACAAAACCGTCATGCAGTAATCCCGTTCCGGGAAATCGCTGAGAGTTCGGGTGGCTTCCAGAAGATCCCGCGCCTGTTCTGCGGTCAGATACTTGGGCAGAACCTTATCCAGTTTCGGAGGGCTGACTGCTGCGGTGGGATCGTTTTCCAGACGGCTGGCGTGGTTGACCATAAAATCATAAAACCCATGAAGACTGGCCAGCCGCCGGGCAGTGGAAGATTTCTTGTTGCCGCAGGTCTGGTTCAGATAATAGAGATACTCATATATATCTTCCTTGGTGACACTGCCCCAAAAAGCGGTATCCAGTCCTTTGGGGTCAATCTCCTGCACAGGCGCATCCTCTGATACAAGGCCTTTCCTCTGCTTCATGAATTTGCTGAAATTTCGCAGGTCGCAATAGTAATTGAAGGCCGTGTTGGGGCTTTTGCCTGCAATTACCTCCAGATACCGCACGTAATCCACGATATCCTGCGAGGCATCCTGAAAGGGTTTGTGCTTGGATGGATTTTTCTCGTCCAAATAAATCGACATAACCGTCCTCGTGTTTCTATGTATTCGCCCTCATAAAAGAGCTCACGCTTTAGAGTGCAAGGGCTTTCTTCAAAAAGGCAACCACCCGTCTGCGATATTCCCCGACAATGACGCTGTCGCCGGACAGGTCTTCATCCTCATCGTCTACGAAATAGCGCATGGTCCGGCAGTCCAGAGACAGAGAGTCCAATGGCCATCCAGGCTGCCGTTTGGAAGAAGGACAATCTACCATATAGAAAGCGGAGTCTTTTACGTCTTCGCTGCTTCCCATGAATGACTCGATCTTTCCCCTGTTATAAACAGCAATTCCGTCCAGATAACAGGCCAGGACCTTTCCTCCCAGCGCGTGAACCAAATCTGCATAATGGGTGATCATCTCCTCGTCGTTCAGACGATGGACCCCGCCGGGCGTCCGGACATGGAGTCCCGGCTGACGCGGATCATCCAAAGGAAGCCCATCAAAGTATAATCCTGCATCGTTGCAAATGACACAATCAAAGTAGGCTCCATAAAACTTCGCCTTGAGGATGGCGTTTTCCTCTGGAGTATTCCCTATCTCCTCAGGTTCTTGGTCGATCTGCAAATCCCGCAAGGTATAAAACGTAATGTCACAGCCGCTGAGCAGAGCTTTAAACCGTTCCACTTTGGATGGGTTGGTGGTGCCGATTAATACTTCCACATCGTTTCTCCATTCTGTTCCGGTATCTCGTTTCGCGGGTCACCCCTGGCCGATATTCAGCGCTGCAATGGCATCGGATACATAGGCCGCGCCGATCAGTTTCAGGCCCGGATAATCGGCGGGGCTGAGGTGCCGCAGGCTGTGTCTCGGGATCACTGCCTGTTCAAATCCGATACGCTCCGCCTCATGCAGGCGCTGTTCCAGATTGGGCACACTGCGCACCTCGCCGCCGAGGCCCACTTCGCCAATGGCGATCAGCTTATCGCTGACCGGCTTATCCAGCAGAGACGAAATCAGGCTCAAGCAGACCGCCAGGTCACAGGAGGTATCCCGCAGGGCAATTCCGCCCACGATATTGATATAGACATCCAGATTCCCGAAGAAATACCCTGCCCGCCGTTCCAGCACAGCCAGAAGCAGATTGATGCGGTTGTAGTCGTAACCGGTGCAGGCCCGCCGGGGCGACGGGAATGTGGTTTTTGCTGCCAATGCCTGAATTTCACTCAGGATAGGCCGGGTGCCTTCCATGGTACAGGCCACACAGTTTCCCGACACACCCAAAGGCCGCCCTTCCAGAAGCATCTGAGAGGGATTGGCGATCTCGGTCAGTCCCTTGCCGGTCATATCGAACATACCCAGCTCATTGGTGGAACCATAGCGGTTTTTGGCCGCCCGCAGAATGCGATACGGCAGCATCTTGTCCCCTTCAAAATAGAGAACCGTATCCACAATGTGTTCCATGACCTTGGGTCCGGCAATGGCGCCGTCCTTGTTGACGTGGCCCACCAGGAACATGGGGATTTCCTGCTTTTTGGCCACCGCCAGCAGACGGGCGGTACTCTCTTTGACCTGGCTGACGGTACCCGACGAAGAAGAGATGTCCACGCACCGCATGGTCTGGATGGAGTCAATCACCACCAGATCCGGTTTTTCCTTTTCAATCAGACCGCAGATTTCATCCACGTCGTTTTCCGCCGCCAGATAGATGTTGTCCTGGGCAATGTTCAGCCGGGCGGCGCGGAGCTTCACCTGCCGGACCGATTCCTCGCCGGTGATATACAGAACCGTATACCGGTCCGAAATCGCCCCGCAGAGCTGGAGCAGCATAGTGGATTTGCCCACGCCCGGCTCACCGCTCAGCAGAACCACTCCGCCCAGCACGATGCCGCCGCCCAGCACCCGGTCCAGCTCGGTGATGCCAGTGACGATCCGGCTTTTCTCCTCGGTGGTGCTGATCTCCGAAAGGCGCTTGGCGGTCAGGGTGGTGACCCCTTCCTGGCGGGGCGCGGCCTTGGCCGCTCCGCTGCCCGCTTTGGGCGCCTCTGCAATGACATCTTCGCTCATGGTATTCCAGCTGCCGCAGCTGGGGCATCGGCCCATCCAGCGGGGGCTTGTCTCACCGCAGTTGGAGCAGACATAGACGGTTTTCAGTTTGGGCTCTTTCATCTTGCAACTTCTCCTGACTCTTTTTACGTTATAATACCACGGCATGGGCAGACCTGCAAGCTCAGCCGGCCAGGCGATTTCCCACTTGATGAGCCAGGCAGACCAAGGCTGTCGATACACCGCAAATCGGCACAAACAAAACATTCAAAACCAGATACTGGCCCAGCAGACGCCGCGCGCCGGACCCCGCCGCAAGGTTCTTTCTTCCAAAGGCGGCGCGCTGCAGCCGGCCGCTGACCCCAAGCGCCGATGCACCGAACAGACATAGGCAAGTCACGGCGGCAGCGGTGGGAATTCCTGTGATAAACAGGCCAAACAAAGCGCTCTGCCATCCCGATTCCAAGAACAGGCGCAGCTCAATGACTCCCATTCCCATCCCAAAAAGCATGGCAAAGAGGTAAATCATCACCGGGCCGATGGCGGACAGACCCAGCATCAGCAAAATGGTCGCGCCCCCGGCCACGGTCAAATATTCTGCCCCAAACAGTGTCCAGACTGCCTTTGGCTCGTCCAGCGTGAAAAGTCCCGACCAGTTATCCAGATAGACCGACAGCGCATCCAGTTCGCCGCTGCGGCTGAGTCCCAGGACCACCCCCGACATCAGTGCGCCAAAGAGATACGACGCCGCCAGGGCGACGCAGTCCCGGGAAAGTTTTTTGCCCCGCATCCCGGCGGGACGTTCTGCCCGGCGGGGCAAGTCCGCCACCGGATGCGAACTTTTTTCAGGCACAGGCTCCATTGTTTGGGGCTTCTGCGGCGTGGAGGCAGAAGATTCCACCTGAGCCGGTATGGCGAGCGATTTTTCGGCTGATTCCCGATAGACCCACATACAACTTGTCCTCCCGTCCGAAGCCGGCCGATTGGACCGGCCCCGGAGTTTTCTCTGTGTACAGCTGCGTTCAGTGATGACGTTTCTTCCCGGTGCAAAGCATTCCTGCATAACCGCCCAGAGCCCCCATCAAAACCAGAAGCCCCAGCCGCACCAGCTGTTCCGCATCGGGTGTGCTGTCGTTGGACAGCTGAAGTCCCAGCAAAGTCACGGCATACAGAATGCCCAGCATTCCGCCCCAGAGCAGTCCCCGGCTTTTTTGAAGCAGAGCCAGCAGCCAGCTGCCCAGAAAACTCCCTGCGCAGATGGCCGCTGTAGCCAGTGGGCCGGCTGCGGACAGCCCCAGGCCGCGTGCCACCATCAGCGATGCAAACGCCGCCCCGCAGCCGACGGCGGCCGCGCAGCCCACCGCAAAAGCAGCCACCAAATGAATGGGTGCAGACAAACGAATGGTATTTCCAGACATAAAAACGCGCCTCCCTGCACTACTCTATGCAGGAAGGCGCGCTGGATATGCTTGGGAACTTATTTCTTGGAGGAAGTGGCGGGAGCGTTGTCCATGTTCAGCTTTTCCACCGAGCCGATGGCGGTCTTGGTGAAGCGAATCTTGACGCGGTCGCTGCCGGTCTCCAGGACGAAGGTGTCGTCCTTGATGGCAACAACGCGGCCAATGACACCGCCGATGGTGGTCACCTGATCACCAATCTCAAGGCTGTTGCGCATGGCGGCGTCCTTCTTCTCCTGCTTCTTCTGGGGACGGTAGATCATGAAGTAGAGCAGAACCACCATCAGTGCGAGGGTAAAAAACAAGCTGAGATAGCTTTCTGTGCCGGTCATTGTAAAATTCTCCTCTCGAATTTCGTTTATCGTTATTATACCGGTTTATACGTCTGGATGCAAGGCCAAAAGCGCAAATCGTGCAAAAAAGCACCAGCTCTTTTAGATACGGGTATCCAGCAGCTTGACATACTTGTCGTGGAACTGGGTAAAGGTGCCGGCGTCCAGCTCATCCCGGATGCGTTCCATCAGGTGATTGTAGAACCAGAGGTTGTGCATGACAGCCAGACGCATGCCCAGCAGTTCCTCCGCCTTGAACAGGTGGCGGATATAGGCGCGGGAATAATTCCGGCAGGCCGGGCAGCCGCAGGCCGGGTCGATGGGGCGCTCGTCCCGCTCGTATTTGGCGTTCTTGATGTTGATGATGCCGCCCCAGGTGTTCAGATGGCCGTGACGGGCGTTGCGGCTGGGCATCACGCAGTCAAACAGATCCACGCCGCGGGAGACCGCCTCAATGATGTTGCCAGGGGTACCCACTCCCATCAGGTAGCGGATTTTGTCCTTGGGCATATAGGGCTCCACCTTGCTGATGATGTCGTACATCACCTCAGCCGGTTCACCCACAGCCAGGCCGCCGATGGCGTAGCCGTCCAGGTTCATGTCGGCGATCTGCTTCATGTGCTCCACCCGCAGATCCGGGAAGGTGCAGCCCTGGTTGATGCCGAACAGAAGCTGGTCCGGATTGACCGCCTTGCCTTCGTGCTTGAGGCGGGCCATCTCGGCCTGGCAGCGGGCCAGCCAGCGGACGGTCCGGTCGCAGCTGGCCTTGGAGTAGGAGTGCTGGGCCGGATTCTCGACACACTCATCAAAGGCCATGGCGATGGTGGAGCCCAGATTGGCCTGAATCCGCATGCTCTCCTCCGGACCCATGAAGATCCGGTGGCCGTCCAGATGGGAGGCAAAGGTGACGCCTTCCTCGGTGATCTTGCGAAGCTTGGCCAGGCTGAACACCTGGAATCCGCCGCTGTCGGTCAGGATGGGGCCGTTCCAGCGGGTGAACTTGTGCAGGCCGCCCAGATCGGCCACCAGCTGGTCCCCCGGACGCAGATGCAGGTGGTAGGTGTTGCAGAGCATGACCTGTGCGCCGATCTGTTTCAGATCATGGGCGGACAGGCCGCCCTTGATGGCGCCGGCCGTGGCTACGTTCTGGAAAGCGGGGGTCTGAACGGTGCCGTGAACGGTGCGGAACTCGCCCCGCCGGGCGGCGTGCTCTTGTTTCAAGAGACGGAATGTGGTGAGTGATGCCATGTGTTGTAATTCCTTTCTTATGCGCAGAGAACAGCTGCGCGCTCCTGCAGGCAGTGCTGCATCAGATGCATACTGAAATATTATACCTTCTGCGCGGCTTTTTTTCAACTGCAGAGCCGGCATTTTTGCATGTTTTTCCCATTTGGATGATGCCCCTGTTTTACCATGAAAAAGGGCTGGCAAATCCGCCGCCTTTCTCTTATAATAGAGCCGTACAAACGCCACACAACAGGGAGGGCACATCCAATGACTGAACGTGAAAAGATGCACACCACCGACTTGTATCTGCCGGGCGACCCCGACATTGTCAAAGAGCAGACCGCCTGTCTGGATAAGCTCTACGACTTCAATCAGACCCGTCCCACCGAAATGGAGAAGCGCACCGCCATGCTGCGGGAGATGTTCGCCGAAATCGGCGAGGACTGCTACATCGAGCCGCCGCTCCACGCCAACTTTGGCGGGCGCCATGTCCACTTTGGCCGGAATGTCTACGCCAACTTCAACCTGACTCTGGTGGACGACACCCATATTTATGTGGGCGACTACACCATGCTGGCTCCCAACGTGATACTGGCCACCGCCGGGCATCCCATTCTCCCCCAGCTGCGGGAAAAGAGTTATCAGTATAATGCCCCGGTCCGCATCGGCCGAAACTGCTGGCTGGGCGCCGGGGTCATCGTTCTGCCTGGGGTCACTATCGGGGACAACACCGTTGTGGGCGCAGGCAGCGTGGTCACCAAGGACCTGCCCGCCAACGTTCTTGCGGTAGGCACGCCCTGCCGCGTCGTGCGTGAGATCGGCGAACACGACCGGACCTACTATTTCCAGAATCGCACCATTGACCCAGCCCTGCTGAAGGATCTCTGAGCAAAACAAAAACCCGGGCGCATCGGCGTCCGGGTCAAGGATGGACTAAATTAGAGAATCAGCATGGCGTCACCAAAGGAGAAGAAGCGGTACTTCTCCTCCACAGCCACCTTGTAGGCAGCCATGGTCTTGTCGTAGCCATAGAAGGCCGACACCAGCATGATGAGGGTGCTCTCGGGCAGATGGAAATTGGTGATGAGGCCGTCAATGCAGTGAAACTCCACACCCGGGTACAGGAAAATACTGGTGTTGCCGCTGCAGGGCTTGATCTCGCCATATTTGGCGGCCACCGCCTCCAGAGTGCGGCAGCTGGTGGTGCCCACCGCAATCACCCGATGCCCGGCGGCTTTGGTCTCCTGAATCCGGCGGGCGGTCTCCTCGCTGATGGAGTACCATTCACTGTGCATCTTGTGGTCGGTGATTTCATCCTCCTGAACGGGGCGGAAAGTCCCCAGGCCCACGTGCAGGGTTACCTCGGCAATGCCTACCCCCTTGGCGCGGAGAGCATCCATCAGCTCCGGGGTGAAGTGCAGGCCGGCGGTGGGAGCCGCCGCGCTGCCCAGTTCCTTGGCATAGACAGTCTGGTACTGGCTCTGGTCCTCCAGCTGCTTGGTGATATAGGGCGGCAGAGGCATCTTGCCAAATTCGTCCAGTTTTTCGTAGAGGGTCTCGGTGTCATAGTGGAAGGTAACCAGCTTGTTGCCGTCCTCCATGGTCTCGTCCACCGTGGCCGTCAGGGTGCCGTCTCCAAAGGTGATGACGTTGCCGGGGTGCATCCGCTTGCCGGGTTTTGCCAGGCACTCCCACTGATCTCCCTTGACCTGGCGCAGGAGCAAAAGCTCACAAACTGCGCCGGTGGGCTGCTTTACGCCCACGATTCGGGCCGGAAGAACCTTGGAATTGTTCACGACCAGCAAGTCCCCCGGCATAAGATAATCCGGGAGGTCATGGAATATACGGTGCTCCATGGCGTCATTGTCCCGGTGGAGAACCAGCAGCCGGGCTGCGTCCCGGGGACTGACAGGCTCCTGGGCAATGAGCTCTTTGGGTAAATCGTACCAAAAATCTTTTTTCAACATGGGATGTATTCGCCTTTCCAGTGGGTTGACACGGAAGCCGTATCAATGATATCATAAGTTTTATACAACTGGTCTTTATTATATTGCAACACAATCCGGTTTGCAAGCCGCCGAGGCATCTAATTCGGCAAATGAAGCAAAATTTCGATCCGGGTTTGAAAGGAAAGGTGCTTGGAAATGAATAAGCAGTCTTATAAGGTAGGCATCGTTGGTGCCACCGGCATGGTCGGCCAGCGGTTTGTGACGCTGCTGGAGAATCATCCCTGGTTCAAATTGACCGTTGTAGCGGCATCCGACCGCAGCGCGGGCAAAACCTATGAGGACGCCGTGGGCAGCCGCTGGGCCATGACCTGCCCCATGCCCGAAAGCGTCAAGAAGATGGTCGTCCAGGACGCCTCGGAAGTTGAGAAAATCGCCAGCCAGGTGGACTTTATCTTCTGTGCCGTCAACATGCCCAAGAACGAGATCAAGGCACTGGAGGAGGCCTACGCCAAGGCCGAGTGCCCTGTGGTCTCCAACAACAGCGCCAACCGCGGCACCCCCGACGTGCCCATGGTGGTGCCTGAGATCAACGCCGACCACATCGAGATCATTCCCGCCCAGCGCAAGCGTCTGGGCACCAAGCGCGGCTTCATCGCTGTCAAGTCCAACTGCAGCCTGCAGAGCTATGTGCCCGCCTTCCATCCCCTGATGAAGGACTTCGGCGTCAGCAAGGCGCTGGTCTGCACCTATCAGGCCATTTCGGGCGCCGGCAAAACCTTCGACCGGATGCCGGAGATCATCGACAACGTGATCCCCTACATTGGCGGCGAGGAGGAAAAGAGCGAGCAGGAGCCCCTCAAGCTGTGGGGCCACATTGAGGGCGACCGGATCGTCAACGCCGAAAAGCCTGTCATCACCGCCCAGTGCTTCCGTGTGCCCGTCTCGGACGGCCACACCGCCGCAGTCTTTGTCAGCTTTGAGAAGAAGCCCACCAAGGAGCAGATCCTGGAGGCATGGAAGAACTTCCGCGGCCCCGCTCAGGAGCTCAACCTGCCCAGCGCACCCAAGCAGTTCCTGCACTACTTCGAGGAGAACGACCGTCCCCAGCCCAAGCTGGACCGCGACACCGAGCACGGTATGGCTGTCTGCATCGGCCGCCTGCGTGAGGATACCCTCTTCGATTACAAGTTCGCCTGCATGAGCCACAACACCCTGCGCGGTGCTGCCGGCGGCGGTGTGCTGCTGGCCGAGCTGCTGGCCGCCAAGGGCTATCTCGACTAAATGCAAATTCATTTTTCATAACTGCAAAAGGAGAGTCTTGTTATGATGAAGAAGCCTGTTTTTACAGGTGCGGGTGTGGCCATCATTACACCCATGCACCAGGACGGCAGCATCAACTTTGAGGTGCTGGGGCAGATTCTGGAGGATCAGATTGCCCGCGGCACCGACGCCATTGTAATCTGCGGCACCACCGGCGAATGCTCCACCCTCATCGATCAGGAGCAGCTGTCTGCCATCAAGTTCACGGTGGATACCGTGGCCCATCGTGTGCCTGTGATTGCAGGCGCAGGCTCCAATGATACCGCTCACGGCTGCGCACTGGCAGCCGGGGCCGCCGCCTGCGGCGCAGATGCCCTGCTGATGGTCACCCCTTATTATAACAAGACCAGCCAGGCCGGCCTGGTGGCCCACTTCACCGCCATGGCAGAGGCCGGCGGCATTCCGGTGATTGTCTACAACGTGCCTTCCCGCACCGGTGTCAACATCAAGCCGGAGACCGCCAAGAAGCTCAGCGAGCATCCTCTCATCAACGGCATCAAGGAAGCATCGGGCAACATCTCTCAGGTAGCCCAGATTGCCGCCCTCTGCGGTGATTCTTTGAACATCTACTCGGGCAACGACGATCAGGTCCTGCCTCTGCTGTCTCTGGGCGGCAAGGGCGTCATCAGCGTTGTGTCCAATGTGGCCCCCACGCTGGTGCACGATTGCTGCCAGGCCTGGTTCGACGGCGATACCGACAAGGCCCGCCGCCTCCAGCTGGAGATTCTGTCTCTGTGCGACGCCATGTTCTGTGACGTCAACCCCATCCCGGTCAAGTACGCCATGAACCTGCTGGGCTGGGAGGCCGGCGCATGCCGTCTGCCCCTGGTGGAGCCCGGCGATGCTCAGAAAGTCAAGATTGAGCAGGCTCTGCGTGAGCATGGTCTGCTGTCATAACAAACACAGCAAATGCCCGGAGAGTCTATGGAGTCCCGGGCATTTGCCTCATCAAACAGAAAGGAATCACGAAATATGACGGATATTGTCATTCAAGGCATCGGCGGCCGGATGGGCCATGTCCTCTGCGATATGATTGCCCAGCGAGAGGACTGCCGCGTGGTGGCGGGCATCGACCTGCACGCCGGCGAGCAGAACGGCATCCCTGTGGTCAGCAATCCCGAAGATCTGGCCGGCCGCGGCGATGTCATCATCGACTTCAGTTCCCCCGCTGCGGTGGAGAAGATTCTCCCCTACTGCGAGGCCCACAAGGTGCCCATCGTTCTGTGCACCACCGGCATGTCGGATGAACTGAACCTGAAGATTGTTCAGCTGTCCCGCAGCGTCCCCGTCTTTAAGAGCGCCAATATGTCCCTGGGCATCAATCTGCTGGCCGAGCTGTGCAAGCGGGCATCCGCCATCCTGGGCAGCGCTTACGACGTGGAAATCATTGAGCAGCATCATCACAACAAGCTGGACGCTCCCAGCGGCACCGCGCTGATGCTGGCCGACGCCGTCAACGAGGAGAACAACGGCGCCTATCACTATGTCTACGACCGCTCGTCGGTGCGGGCCAAACGCGATCCCATGGAAATCGGGATCAGCTCGGTGCGCGGCGGCAGCATCGTGGGCGATCACGAGGTGCTGTTCTGTGGGCCGGACGAAGTCATCACCCTCAAGCACACCGCCTATTCCCGCAGCGTGTTTGCCAACGGCGCCATCAATGCGGCGATCTACCTGGCCAAGAAGGAGCCGGGCCTGTACAATATGAGCGATCTGATCTCTGAGCGCTGATGGCCCGGCGGCTTCAGCCGCGCAAGCCGGAAGCTTTTCCGGCAGGAGAACAAGACCATGAGCAATCATTCTTCCAGACCTTCCGAGGGGCAGCACGCCCCTCACTCCGCATCATCTTCCCGCAGCCGCCTTCCCTATTGGTGTGTCCTGGTAGCCCTCCTGGCGGCTTTGGGATTCTGTTTCGGATTCGGCGGCTTTCAGTCGGATGCCCCCACCACGACCGAACCGGAAGCATCCAGCATTCTGCCTCCGGAGCCAGAGCCGGAACCCGAGCCCCAGCCCGTGGTGCAGACGGTGGACTTCTCCGCCACAGGCGACAACCTGATCCACGCAAAAATCTATCAGCAAGCCGCTGAGCGGGCGGTGGGCGATGCGCAGTACAGCTTCGACTACTGCTACCAGAACCTGGTCCCCTTCTACAGCGGCTGCGATGTGAACTGGATCAACCAGGAAACTCTCTGCACCGATGAGCTGGAACCCTCCACGTATCCCTGCTTCTCCACTCCGGGCGACTGTGCCCGGGCACTGTACCGGGCAGGCATTCGGGTGTTCAGCCTCTCCAACAACCACACCTATGACAAAGGCACCAGCGGCATTGCCGCAACCCTCCGGTTTTGGGCGTCCATGCCGGATGATGTGGTGACCACCGGTCTGTGGCGGGGCGAGGCGGACTATGGCTACATCCCGGTGCACACGGTGAACGGCATTACCATCGCCTATCTGTCCTACACAGAGCACACCAACGGCATCCCCCGCAAGGATTCCATGGAGGCCAACATCATCTACACCAACCAGACCGATGTTATTGAGCAGCAGGTCAAAAAGGCTGCCGAGCTGGCAGACTTTGTGGTGGTAGGCACCCACTGGGGTGTCGAGGACAGCCACACCGTCACCGAGGCGCAGCAGACTCTGGCTCAGCAGCTGGCAGACTGGGGCGCTGATGTAGTGGTAGGCACCCATCCCCATGTGGTGCAGAATGCAGAGTGGCGGACTGCAGCCGACGGACGCCCGGTCTTTGTGGCCTACTCTCTGGGCAACTTCCTCAGCACCCAGAGCAAAAAAGACCAGCTGATCGGCACCATCCTCACCCTGCGGTTCCAAAAGACCACCGATCCCGACGGCACCGTCACCCTGGAACTGCTGGACCCCAAGCTTCACCCCACCGTCACCCACTACGGGCCCAGCAAATCCGAGGTCCGCACCTACCTCTATCGGGATTATACCCCTGAGTTGGCCAATGCCCACGGCGTACGAGCCAACTACAGCGACTTCAACTACGATTACATCCGAGCTACCGTAGAAAAGTACATTGATCCGGCGTTTTTGGATTTCACCTAAACGCATCACACCCGTGTAAAGCACAATCACTTTACGCCTCTTTGCAGGCAGAATGGAGCGTAATTATGTACGGAGTATCGAAAATCAGCGTCGAGCCCGGCGTCATGATGATTAGTGTGCAGGATGCAGCATTCAGCGCTGACAGCCTGGCACGGTATCTCAAGATTTTTGCGGACATCGGCATCGTCGTGGACATGATCAGCCAGAGCGCCCCTCACGGCACCCAGCTGGACTTCAGCTTCACGGCTTCCAGCAATGACCTTCCCCTGGTGATGAAGGCCATTTCCACCGCACAGCTGACCCCCGGCTCCAAGGCCGCTCCCCTCATCAGCGTGGGCTATTCCAAGCTGAATCTGTTCGGCGAGGAGATGGTCACCAGCTGCGGCGTGGCTGCGCGGGCTCTGAGCGCCCTGGCCTCTGCCGGTATTGAAGTGCATCTGATCACCACCAGCGATCTGGATATTTCTCTGCTGGTCCGCAGCGAAAACGAGGACGCCGCCTATGAGGCTCTGCGCCAGGCCTACGAGCTGTAAAACAGTCGCCGGCTTGTCAATGGTTGATTTTTACAAAAAAATCCACATTCTTTTAGGCTGATTCACGAAATCTAAATCTTATGGCCTTTTCTGCTGTAAATCACTGAAAAATGTGGTAGAATTGCATATGAAATAAGCTGTTTTCCGGATGAATCATATCATCCATACAGCAAATCCGGCAATGATAAGGAGAAAAGCTTTATGGGATTCTTTTCCAATCTATTCCACAAAAAAGAGGCTGCACCCGCACCCGCTGCAAAACCCGCCGCACCTGCCGGCGATAAGATCATCTACTCCCCCCTGGAAGGCGAAATGCGCATTCTGAGCGAGATCGATGACCCCGTCTTCTCCAGCGAGGCTCTGGGCAAGGGCTGCGCCATCGAGCCTTCCAAAGGCGAAGTGGTGGCTCCTTTTGACGGCACCATCGAGCAGGTCGCCGAGACCAGCCACGCTGTGGGCATGATGGGCGACAACGGCATCGAAATTCTGATCCATGTGGGCATGGACACCGTCGAGCTCAAGGGCAAGGGCTATGAGCCCAAGGTCAAGGTCGGCGACAAGGTCAAGAAGGGCCAGTTGCTGCTGAAGTTTGATATGGCTGCCATCTCGGCCGCAGGCTACAAGCTGACCACTCCGGTGGTTGTCACCAACACCGACGACTTCACCAGCGTCGAGCCCATCGCAACCGGCAAGGTTACCCAGGGACAGGATGTTGTCCTGGTTAAATAAGGCTTCCTTGTGGTGTAGGGATCTTGCATTGTGGAGGCGGGGCTTTTCGGAGCCCCGCTTCCCGCATGTCATCCCCCGTCCATAGGTTCCAGCAAGCGGCGTCTCCCCTGCCCATCTGCGGCCGGGGCAAGACGCCGCTTCTTTCATGATGCAAAGAAAAAGAGGAATCCATCCTGCACTTTTGAGGCACAGGACAGATTCCTCTTTTATGATTTTTATGGTCGCAGCGGCTTACGCTTACAGGGTGATCTTGTGGTAGACCTTCTTGCCCTTCTTGATCACCAGGCCCTCGGCCAGCTGATCAGAAGTGAAGCTGCCGGTGGGAGCAGCCACCTTCTCACCGTTGACCAGGACACCGCCCTGGGTCACCAGACGGCGAGCCTCACCATTGGAGGAGGCCAGACCAGCCTTGACCATCAGGGTCAGGATGCCGATGCTGCCGTCGGTTAGGTCCTCAGCCGAGAGAACGGTGGTGGGCATATGCTCGGTGTCGGCGGCGTTGCCGCTGAACAGAGCGCGGGCGGCATCCTGGGCCTTCTCGGCCTCTTCCTTGCCGTGGACCATGCTGGTCAGCTCGTAGGCCAGGATCTCCTTGGCCTCGTTCAGCTTCTGATCCTTCCAGGTGCTCATCTCATCGATCTGCTCCAGCGGCAGGAAGGTCAGCATGCGGATGCACTTCATGACATCTGCATCGCCCACATTCCGCCAGTACTGATAGAACTCGAAGGGACTGGTCTTGTTGGGATCCAGCCAGACGGCATTGCCAGCGGTCTTGCCCATCTTCTTGCCCTGAGAGTCGGTCAGCAGGGTGATGGTCATGGCGTAGGCGTCCTTGCCCAGCTTGCGGCGGATCAGCTCGGTGCCACCCAGCATGTTGCTCCACTGATCATCGCCACCAAACTGCATGTTGCAGCCGTAGTGCTGGAACATGTAGTAGAAGTCGTAGCTCTGCATGATCATGTAGTTGAATTCCAGGAAGGACAGGCCCTTCTCCATGCGCTGCTTGTAGCACTCAGCACGCAGCATGTTGTTCACCGAGAAGCAGGCGCCCACCTCACGCAGCAGCTCAATGTAGTTCAGCTTGAGCAGCCAGTCGGCATTGTTCAGCATCAGGGCCTTGCCCTCGCTGAAATCAATGAAACGCTCCATCTGCTTCTTGAAGCAGGCAGCGTTGTGGTCGATGTCCTCTTTGGTCAGCATCTTGCGCATATCGGTGCGGCCCGAGGGGTCGCCGATCATGGTGGTGCCGCCGCCAATCAGAGCGATGGGCTTGTTGCCGGCCATCTGCAGACGCTTCATCAGGGTCAGGGCCATAAAGTGGCCAGCGGTCAGGCTGTCGGCGGTGCAGTCAAAGCCGATGTAGAACGTGGCTTTGCCCTCGTTGATGACGTCGATGATCTCCTCATCGGTGATCTGGGCCACCAGGCCGCGGGCCTTCAGTTCGTCGTAGAGTTTCATGAAAACATACCTCCTGTGTCTCACTTCGGGCAGAGGGCAAAAAGAAACACCCCCCGCCAACCTTAAAATTGGCAGAGGGCGAGAAATTCGCGGTACCACCTCTGTTTGCTGCCCCCTCACGGATGACAGCCTCACAAGTGCAACCCCCTCAGAGTATGGGAGTACACTCTGCGTCTGTAACGCTCGCACGCGGCGGGGCCTACTGAGATAGCATCTGTTCAGCCTGCAGCTCCGGGAGGTAGTTCGCCTGCGGCTCTGCACGCCCCTTTCACCAACCGGAGCCTCTCTGGGCAGAGCGCATCAGGGTACTTGTTCCCATCAACGCCTTTACAATTGTTAATTGTAAAGGAACTATTCGAAAATGTCAAGAGGTAAAATGACCGTTTTGTTTTTTGAGCACAAACAAAAAGAGTGACCCTCCCAAAGGGGCCACTCATTGGCTTCCGTTTTCCCTCTTATGCGGAGGCGCGGGAATTCCTCATTTTGCTTCCTGCTCCGCCAGGGCCAGCATCTCCCGGGCATTGGCGCGGGAAAGTTCGGTCACATGGTCGCCCGAGATCAGATGGGCCAGGGCGTCCACCCTGCCCTCAGTATCCAGAGGCATCACCTGGGTGTAGGCCCGATCCCCTTCCACCCGCTTTTGAATCAGCATATGGCAGTCAGCCAAAGCTGCGATCTGCGCGGTATGGGTGATGCAGAGAATTTGATGGCCTTTGGCACTTTGCCGCAGAACCTGTCCAATTTTTCCTGCCGCCTTGCCCGAGACGCCGCTGTCAATCTCATCGTAAATGACGGTGGGAACGGCATCCCGGTCGGCCAGAGCATTTTTGATGGCCAGGGTGATGCGGCTCAGCTCACCGCCCGATGCAATCTTGGACAAAGGCTTGGGCGGCTCACCGGGGTTGGTGGCAATGTAAAACTCAAGGCTGTCCTGGCCGTGGCTGGCAAGCGGCCCCCGGCTATGGCGGAGGCTCAGCCGGACCCCCGGCATGTTCAAAAAGTCCAGAGTATCCGAAATGCGGCGGTTCAAATCTTCAAAGGCCCGCAGGCGGGTCTGGGTCAAAATTTCGGCCGCCTCCCGCGCCAGACCATAAAGCCGCAGCTTCTCGGCCTGAAGGCGCTGGTGGTGTTCCTCGGAGAACTGGATGCGTTCCAGCTCCTCCCGCGCCTTTTCTCCAAAGGCCAGAACATCCTCCACCGTGTCGCCATATTTCCGTTTTAGCTTATAGATCAGATCCAGCCGCTGCTCGATTTCATCCAATTCGCCGTCGTTGCTCTCGTAGTCCTCCAGACGGGAGGCCAGATCGGCGGACAGGTCCTTGGCGGTATAATACAAATCCAGCAGCTGGCCGGCCCCATCCGCCAGACTTTCATCCAGCTGGGCGACCGTGTCCATGGCATTGGAGGCCTCTCCCAGCAGGTCTACCCCGCCGGCGGCCTCATCACCGCCCGAAAGAGCCGCATAAGCCCGGGCAATCTGTTCCCGAATGGTGGACGCATTGGCCAGAACCTTCCGGCGGCTTTCGAGGCTTTCCTCCTCGCCGGCGGTCAGGGCCGCGTCGTCAATTTCATTGACCTGATACTGGAGCAGATCGGTCTTGCGGCGCTTTTCCTCCTCATCGGTGATGAGGCTGTCCAGCTCCCGCTTGACGGCGATCAGCTCCTTGTAAATTTTGTAATAGTTCTGAAACTCGGTGCGGTTCTGGGCGTAATCGTCCAAAATTCCCTCGTGGTGCGCCGGGTTGAGCAGGCCCACTGAGTCATGCTGGCCGTTGATGTTAATCAGCCCGCCGCACAGTTCCCGCAGGATGGCCGCCGTGGCGGGCATCCCGTTGATGCGGCAATTGCTCTTTCCCTCGGCTGTGATTTCACGGGTCAGGAGCAGTTCTTCACTGCGCTCATACCCCGCTTTTTCCAGGCTGTCCTGGACGGCGGCGGGCACCTCCTCAAAGGCTGCGCGGATCACCGCCTTGGAAGCTCCGGCCCGCACCAGCTCCCGGGAAGTTCGATTGCCCAGGATGGCGTTGATGGAATCGATCAGGATTGACTTGCCTGCGCCGGTCTCGCCGGTCAGCACGTTCAGCCCTTTTTCAAAGTGGACATCGGCCTTCTGGATAACGGCCACATTTTCAATCTGCAAGCTGCTCAGCATTTCAATGCCTCATCTTCCACTTTTACTTGCGCACAATATAGCGTTCCAGCTCGGCGCTGATGTTTTTGGCGTCCCGCTCGGAGCGGACCAGCACCAAAAACGTGTCGTCACCCGAAAGCGATCCCACCACATTTTTCCACTGCATCGAGTCGAACACCTGGCAGGCCGCATTGGCCATGCCGGAGTAGCACTTGATCATCACAATATGGCCGGCATAGTCCACCTGCAGCACCGACTCCCGGAAAATGGTCTCAAAGCGCTCCTGCACTTTGGGGTCATACCGGTCGCTGTGGCTGGACACATAGCGGTATCCCTCGTCGGTGGCAGCCTTCACCAGGCACAGCTCCCGAATATCCCGGGAAATGGTGGCCTGGGTCACCTCATAACCCTCTTTGTTCAGGTACTCCTGCAGTTCTTCCTGACGGCTGATGGGATGTTCACGGATCAGCCGAAGAATGGCCTGCAGCCGTTCCGTTCTGGTTTTTGTATCTTCCTGCGGTTTGCGGCTCATGGGAATTCCGCCTCCTTCTCATTTACCTACCATAGACTTTTCAAACGGTTCAAAATCAACTTCCGGCGGGAATTCGAATGCATCAGAGCCTGGGCAAGGTCGACACAGCTCCCTGCCCGGGCCCTTTCCTCTCAAAAACACCCGCAAAACCAACCCTCACATAAACTGTGAGCGTTTTCGTTTCGATCTGCAGCTTTAAAGCTGGCTGTTATCTCCTGCTGCGCAGTTTCTGGTCGATGGCCTGGAACTGTTCCGCCTTGCTGAACGTCACCAGCTGAATGACCTGATCCGACAGGCGGACCATGGCGGTCGCTCCTGCCCGGAGGGGGTAATTGTTGTCGCCGTCGCAGCTGATAAACACCTCATGATCGGCCACCTGCCCCACACAAATGTGGATTTTGCGCTCCTGCGCAAAGACCATGGCGGGGGTGGCCAGACTGTGGGGGCAGATGGGGGTGACCACAATCCCCTTGGTCTGGGAATCCAGAATGGGCCCGCCGGCAGCCAGAGAATAGGCCGTGGACCCGGTGGGGGTCGCCACGATAACGCCGTCGCCGCGGAAATGTTCCACCAGAATGTCGTCGCAGTAAACACTGAAATCAATGGCCTGCTGCAGGCGGCCTTTGGTCACCACCACATCGTTCAGGGCGTGGCCCTCCCAGGTCTCGTCCCCCAGCACCCGCACATACAGAAGCATCCGGGTGTCCAGGTTGAAGTGTCCATGGGCCACCGCACTGAGCTTGGCCTCCAGCTCGTCCACCTCGCAGGTGGCCAGGAAGCCGCACCGGCCCAGATTGATGCCCAGGATGGGCTTGTGATAGTTCAGGGTCTGGTTGGCTACCTGGAGAATGGTGCCGTCGCCGCCGATGGTCAGGATGACATCGGTTTTTTCCAGGCATTCCGCAAAAGGCAGATACTGCACACCGGCAATGTTGCAGCTGGGGCGGAGCTCCTGATCCATCAGGACGGCGGCGCCGTGGGTCTGAAGAATCTGAGCCGCCCGCAGAGCGACTTCTCCGGCCGAGCTTTTGCCGGTATTGGGGGCAATGTAAACCGTCATAGGGTCCCACCTCCTGGTTGGGGCTGCCGTAAAGATCGGTCAGCGATCGAGGGTCTGGTGGCTGGCCGCCACCACAGCGGCGGCAGCCTCCTCGTCCAATGTACAGGGTTCTGTGCTCTTTTCCACAAACATCAGATACTCGATGTTGCCCTCGGGTCCCTTCACCGGGCTGAAGTCCAGACCGCGCACCGCAAAGCCGTTGGCGGCGGCATAGCCCATGGCGTTGAGGAGGACCTCTTTGTGGGTGGCGGGATCACGGACAACGCCGTTCTTGCCCACCTTTTCCCGGCCGGCCTCAAACTGCGGCTTTACCAGGCAGACGCCCATGGCGTCCGGCGTGGTGACCGCCTGCGCCACCGGGAAGATATGGTGCAGCGAGATGAAAGACACATCCACACTGAAAAACTCCACCGGCTCCTCCAGCTGGTCGGGCGTCACATTGCGGATGTTGGTCCGCTCCATATTGACCACCCGGGGATCGGTCCGGAGGCTCCAGGCCAGCTGGCCATAGCCCACGTCCACCGCATACACCTTGGAGGCGCCGTTCTGCAGCATGCAGTCAGTAAAGCCGCCGGTGGATGCGCCGATGTCCATACACACCTTGCCCTTGGGGCTGAGGGGAAACACCTGCATGGCCTTTTCCAGCTTGAGGCCGCCGCGGCTCACATAGCCGATATCATGGCCCCGCACTTCCACCACGGCATCCTCTTTCACCATGTCGCCGGCTTTGTCTGCCTTCTGGCCATTCACATAGACCACGCCAGCCATAATCATCGCTTTGGCGCGCTCCCGGCTCTGGATCAGGCCGTGCTGCACCAGATATTGGTCCAATCGAGTTTTCAAGATTACTGCTCCTTTTTCTCTGTCAGGGCTTTCTCCACATCCTGTACCAGGTGTTCTTCGTCAAGGCCCAGGATCTTTTTCATCTGGGGAACGGTGGCATGGGTCAGCTTGTTGTTGTCCACCGCCCGGTGGATAAAGGTGCCGTGCCATCCGCGTTCCGCGAGGCAGGACACCAGCTGTTCCCCGATGCCGCCACGCTGGACGCACTCCTCTGCAAACAGAATTACGTCAAATCGTTCGATATCGCGCAGGAAACCATCTGTAAAGGGAAATATCTTTACAAGTTTGCAGACGCTGCAGGGAATGCCGCGTGCCTCCAAATGGCTGCCGGCGGCCAGGACATCCTCCACTTCGCTGCCATAGCTGACCAGAACGGCCCGGGCCTCCGGCGAGTTAATCAGGAAATCATACTCCCGGCCGGTGCAGCCATACTGCGCCAGAACGTCCGCCTCCCCGCCGCGGGGATACCGGATGGCCTGGGGGCCAGTGAAATCCTGGCCCAGCAGTTTGATCAGCCAATAGCGCAGCTCAGCGTAATTGGAGGGCGAATAGGTGGGAATGCCAATCTGGCTCAGGAAAGCCGGATCGTAAACACCCTGATGGGTCTCGCCGTCCGCCGGCACCAGGCCGGCCCGGTCAATGGCAAAGAGAACCTTGACCTTCAGCAGTTCCACATCGTGGATGATCTGGTCATAAGCCCGCTGCAAGAAGGTGGAGTAAATGGCTGCCACCGGGATCATCCCCTGACTGGCAAGGCCGGCCGCAAAGGTGATCTCATGCTGTTCTGCCATGCCCACATCAAAGAAGCGATTCGGATACGCATGGCCAAAGAACTGCAGCCCGGTGCCATACTTCATGGCTGCGGTGATGGCGCAGATTTTGGAGTTGGCTGCGGCTGCTTCACACAGAGCCTTTCCGAAAATGGTGGAGAAGGATGCCGGTGCAGCCACCTCGGGGTCCGGAATGACGCCCGGTTTGGCTCCGGAAACGCCATGGTATTCACCAGGGTTTTCTTCCGCCGGCTGGTAGCCCTTCCCTTTTGTGGTGACCACATGGAGGAAAAGCGGCCCTGAGCGGACCATGATGTTCCGCATGGTCTGTTCCAGTTCCCGGACGTTGTGGCCATCCAGAGGGCCCAGGTACTGGAACCCCATGTCCTCAAACATGGTGGAATCGTACATGGACCGCCGGATGATGGTCTTTGTCCGGCGCAGGAACGCCCGCAGGGGCGGCCCCACCACCGGGATCTCACTGAGGGTATCGCTCAAATGGCGGTTCATCCGGAAATACTTGGGACTGGCCCGCAGATGGGTCAGATACCGGGCCATTGCCCCCACGTTTTTGGAGATGGACATCTTGTTGTCGTTCAGGATGACCATTAGATTATTCAGGGAGGCAATGTTGTTCATTCCTTCGTAGACCATGCCGCCGGTGAAAGC
Source organism: Faecalibacterium sp. An192 (assembly GCF_002160175.1). NCBI lineage: Bacteria > Bacillati > Bacillota > Clostridia > Eubacteriales > Oscillospiraceae > Faecalibacterium > Faecalibacterium sp. An192. Next base: position 56,422 of record NZ_NFKB01000004.1, on the reverse strand, counting down.
GCCGTCTCCGATGACGGCCACCACCCAGCCCGGCTCGCCCTTGAGCTTTTTGGCCCAGGCCATGCCGATGGCCAGGGAAAGCGCAGTATTGCCATGGCCCGCGATGAAGGAATCGTGGACGCTCTCCCGAGGATTGGGAAAGCCGGAAATCCCATCCAGCTGCCGCAGATGGGCAAAGCCGGCCTTGCGGCCGGTGAGAAGCTTATGGGTATAGCACTGATGACCTACATCAAAGACAATTTTGTCCTGGGGCGAGTTGAGCGCCCGATGCAGGGCCACCGTCAGCTCAATGGTGCCGAGGTTTGAGGCAAGGTGCCCGCCGGTGCGCAGAACACTGTCCACCAGGAAGCAGCGTATCTCCTCGCACAGTTGGACCACCTGCGTCTCACTCAACTGTTTGACGTCCTCCGGACCTGTAATCGCATCCAGCAGAGGTGTATCCATCCTATCGTCACCTAACTCTCTGTTGTTTCCATTAACCGACCATCACGGACAGCGGATACAAAAAGCCCACAACTGCCCCGACGATCATGCCTGCGTAGACCTGCAGGGGGGTGTGGCCCACCATTTCCTTCAGGTGCATGTTCTGCAGGAAGGGAGAATGGCGCTCGCCCTCCTCCAGCCACATCTCGATGATGTTGTTCAGGACTTTGGCCTGCTCGCCGGTCTCATGACGGACGCCCATAGCGTCGTGCATGGTGATGATGGCGATCACGCATGCAATGGCAAACAGAGAGGAGTGCACCCCCTCGATCCGGCCGGTGGCCACCACCATGGCACAGACCGTCGCGCTGTGGGCGCTGGGCATGCCGCCGTCCCCTACCATCCGCTCCAGCTGCAGTTTGCCTGCCAAAATAGAGCTGATGGTGGTTTTCAGCAGCTGGGCTGTCAGCCAGCCCAGAATCGAGACGGTCAGGATCTCATTCCAAGACAAAATGTTTCGAATCAATTCCATCGTCCGCTTCCCTTCTTTTCCTAAATCATTTTTTCTGCGGCAAAAATCAGCTGCGCCGCTCCAGCATGGCTGCTGCCAGCTGTTCCAGGAACGCTGCCTTTTCGCCAAAGGCCGTATGTACGGCCTCGCATGTGTCCTGATTGACCTGTTGTGCCAGAGTCATGGCGCCGTCCGCGCCATAGAGGGTCACAAAGGTCGTCTTGCCGTTGGCCTGGTCACTGCCGGCTGGTTTGCCCAGCTGCTCGGTGGTGACGGTGGCATCCAGGATATCATCGATGATCTGGAACACCAGCCCCAGGCCAAACGCATACTGTTCCAGTGCCTCCTGTTGGGCGGCGTCGGCGCCGGCTGCTGCGGCGCCCATCTGAACGGCCGCATTGATGAGGGCGCCGGTCTTGTTGCGGTGGATCTGAAGCAGCTGGCTCTCGGTGGTGTCCAGAACCTCATACTTCAAATCCAGCTCCTGGCCGTAGACCATGCCGCGGCTGCCTGCGCCGGCCCCCAGAGCCCGGGTCGCCTGGATGCAGACCTCCGGCGAGGCGGGAGCCTGCGCCACCGCCTCAAAGGCCTCAGTCAAAAGAACATCTCCGGCCAGCAGCGCCGTCGCCTCTCCAAACGCCTTGTGGCAGGAAGGGCGACCGCGGCGCAGGTCGTCGTCGTCCATGCAGGGCAGATCATCATGGATCAGAGAATAGCAGTGCAGCATCTCCACCGCGGCGGCAAACTGTTCCGCCGCTGCATCGTCGCCGCCCAGCATATCGCAGACACTGAGCACCAGCACGGCCCGCACCCGTTTGCCGCCGCCCATCAGGCTGTAGCGGGCTGCCTGGCAAACCTGCGACTCGGCCGGCAAATACCGCCGGCAGGCGTCCTCCAGCGCCCGTTTGGCCCGGGCTAGGTAAGCATCATACTGCTCCTGGTAATTCATGTCTGTTCCTCCACGTCTCTTTCCACATCCAGCCCGTTCTGGGCCTTTTCCGCGGCCGCCAGCCGGCCGTCTATCTCGTCGATCTGCAGGGATACCTTGCCCAGCGTCCGGCTGCAGTATTCCACCAGGCCGGCAGCCTCGGCATAGAGTTTCACCGAGTCGGCCAGGGTGGTTTCTTCGCTCTGCATCTTGGCAAGGATATCTTCCAGTCGGGACATGCCTTCTTCAAATGTTTTGGGTGCTTTCATCGGTTTCCTCCACTGCTGTGACAAGGCATTGGGCCCGGCGATGGGCGGTGATGAGCTGAATGGTCTCCCCTTCCGCCAGCTGGTCCGCCGGACGGATTTTGCCATCCGCGCCGGCCACCATTCCGTAGCCCCGGGCCAACACCTGATAAGGACTCAAAGATGCGGTCAGCTGGACCGCGTGGGCCAGCTGACGGTTTTTGTCCTTCCAGCATATGCGGCTGCTGGTGCGCAGTGCCTCACCCAATGCCGCAAGATCTCTTTTACCTGCGTACAGTTTTCGCCGCGGCAAGTCACCGGCCATGGCATCTGCACAGTCTTTGCATTTAGTATAGCATATTTCCCGGCGTTTTTGCATATTTTCATGCATATTTCTTTGGATTTCCCACAAATGCCGCTTCTGCTCCTCCCGGTCGGGCACAGCAAGCTCGGCGGCAGCCGAGGGCGTCGGGGCGCGGCAATCGGCCACAAAGTCCAAAATGGTGTAGTCAATCTCGTGGCCGATGGCACTGATAAGGGGAGTCTTGCAGCGGTAAGCTGCCCGGGCGATGACCTCGGCATTGAACACCCACAGGTCCTCCCGGCTGCCGCCGCCCCGGGCCACCAGGATCTCATCCACGCCCAACCGGTCCAGCCGGCCGATGGCGGCGGCAATTTCCTCCGCCGCCTCAAATCCCTGGACATTCACCGGACAGAGAATCAGCCGCACTGCAGGCCACCGGCGGCCAATGACGTTTTTGATGTCCTGCAGCGCGGCGCCGGTCCGGCTGGTGACAAGGCCGATCCGCTCCGGGAACGCCGGCAGCGGCTTTTTGTGTTCCGGGGCAAAAAGACCTTCGGCCTGCAGCTTTGCCTTGAGCTGTTCCAAAGCCAGCTGGGCCTCCCCGATTCCATCGGGAAACATGGCGTTGACATAGACCTGAAAGGCGCCGTCCCGCTCATACAGGGTCACGCGGCAGCGGACCACCACCCGCATCCCCTCCTGAGGACGAAAGGCCAGCCGCTGGGCGTCCGAGCGGAACATCACCGCCTTGACGCTGCACTGACCGTCCCGCAGAGAAAAATAGCAGTGGCCGCTCTTGGCGTTCTGGACAAAATTGGCTATCTCGCCCCGGAGGGCGAGGTCATAGAGTATGTCGTTGCGGTCCAGCAGGGTTTTCACATAGCGATTCAGGGCGGTGACGGTGATTACTTCAGCCATAAACCAGCCTCCCGGGCGGCGAGCATGGACACGCCCATGGCGTTGTCGCTTGCGAACTGAGCCGGCACAAACATCACAGCCGGCAGGCGTCTCTGGACCCATTCCCGAATGATCCCGCTGCTCATAACGCCGCCGGCGCAGACCACCGGCAGGTCGGGATAGACCTTCAGGGCGGCGCGGGTCATTTTGACCACCGTATCGGCCACGCAGAGCAGGCAGTACTTGCAGACATAGGCCGGGCTGCGGCCCTGGTCCAGCAGAGTGGTGTACTGGTTTTCCAGCCCCGAAAGGCTGCATGTCATCCCCTTGACGGAAGATTTCGGCTTGATTTCCTCCTCACAAGAGGCCGCCAGCCGGGACACCTCGGCCCCGGCCGGAAACGCAAACCCCAATTTCACCCCCAGGCGGTCCACCGCCTGGCCTGCATACAGGTCGCTGCTGGAGCCCAAAAGCTCAATCTGCCGGACCTGGTCGCAGAGGAGCAGATCGGTGGTGCCCCCCGAAATATGGAACAGCAGCACTTTTTGGTTGAATAGTTCCGCCCCTTTCGCGGCGAACAGCGCCGCAGCGGCGTGACCCTGCTGGTGGGTGGTGCGAACCAGGGGAATGTCCCGGGCCAGGGCAAAGGCCTGCCCGGCATTGACCCCCGCCAGAAAGCAGGGCATATAACTCCCCTCCACCGGACGAGGCTTCTCAGAGACGCCCACTGCAGAAATTTGGGTCAGGTCAAATTCCGTTCCCAGTTCTGCCAGCATTCCGGGCAGAGCGGCGGTGTGATGAAAGAGTGCGTCGCTCTGGCGCAGCCCCAGCTGGCCCTCTTTCACCGGCAAAAAACGCTTTTTTGCGCAAACAACCTCCCCGGCTGTATCAAAAACAGCCAGAGAGGTCGCATAGTTGCTGGTATCAATGCCCAGTGTATAGCTCACGACTTTGCAGGCTCCTCCTGTGCGTCGATGTCCTCATCGACAAGGCCGGACTCACGGGCAACGCTGCCCAGCAGGCCATTGACGAACTGATAGTCCTCTTCTGCGCCGTATTTCTTGGTGAGCTCCACCGCCTCGTTGATGGCGACGCTGGGCTTGTGCTCCTCACCATACAGCATCTCGGCAATCGCCAGGCGCAGGATGGTGATGCTCACCCGGGGAATGCGCTCCATGGCCCAGCCCCGCAGATGATCCCGGATCAGGTCGTCCACTTCGGCCGAGTGGTCATAGTAGGTGCGCAGCAGGCAGGCGCCAAAGGCATCCACAGGATGCTCCTCATCATTTTCACGGTTGGCTTCCAGCGCCTCATCAAGGGGCAGCTCGCCGAACGTCTGAGAAAAGGCCAGCAGGAACGCATTCTCGCGGGCCTGGCGGCGAGGCATCAGATTTTCCATAGTATTCCTCTCACAACATCAAAGTCCTCTCTGCAGGACGCACCTGCAGAGAGGCCGGTTTTTCTGGTTTGATTCTATTTTGGGGTTATTCAGCGGCTGCGTCCGCCTGCTCGGCGGCAAGGCCTGCAATGATCAGGTTGACCCGGCTGACCGTGACCCGCGTCATGTTCTGGACGGCGTTCTTCACGTTCTTCTGGACCTTTTCGGCCATGACCGGAACGCAGGTGCCAAAGCGGACGATCAGATTCAGGGTGATGTCCGCCGTGCCTTCCCGCATTTCCACCGTGACCGGCGACTGAATGTTGACGATCTCCAGCAGCTCCTTGGCCTTTTTGCTCTGCTGTCTGCCGCAGGAAACATCAGCCACCCCGTCAATCTCCATCGCTGCACAGCGGGCGATCTTGGCGATGACGTCGGTAGAAATCTGAAGGCTCCCGCCCATAAGATCCATGTTCTGCATATCCATTCTACGGTCCTCCGTTCATTCCGGCTCGATTGAATGCTGTTGCTTGTGTCAGGCTACTGCACACCCCGGCCTTTGTTTTGTTCTGCCCCGCACCGCAGCCTGCGCCGCGGCTCCCAGCGCCAGCCGGCATCCCGCCTGCTGGGTGCTGTCTGGATTTTGGGGGCAATGAACCATTCTGCAGTTATTATACCATCCTTTTTTCATTTTCACAACACTCAGACCATCAAAAATGTATTTTGAAATTGGACTGACTGCCAAAAGCTTCTCTTTATGCCGGTCTGTATCGCGCTGGAACGTGCCCTTTCGGCAGAAAGATGATTTTTACTTCACCTCCACCACCGTGATGTTCTGGGCGGTCACGTTGCTCTTGCTCATGACGATATCCCGGATCTGTGCCACCTGGGCCGCTGTCAGCGCCTCCCCCGAGGTCATCACCGTCAGATCGGCCCGCCCCGACTGGAGGAAGCACAGGCAATCGGCAAAGCCTTTGGCCTTGATGAGGGTCTCGATCTCATTTTCAGCGTTGATGTCCTCCAGATTGGCGGTCATCTGTGCGGTGTACTCCGCCTTCTCGGCGTCGGACAGGGAGGAATTTTTGAGGGTCTTTTGGATGGTGTCCAGGGCCTCGTCGTGGGCCTTTTCCCGCTTGAGGCGAGCTTCATCGAAGAACTGACTGCCGGTGTCGTTGGCCACACTGACCAGCTGGGCCTCGCCATAATTTTTGTTGGCAGCCGATGCGGCCTCGGCCTCGGTGAGCAGAGCGTCGGTCACCTGCCCCGAGCTGGAGGACGAAGAATCCGACGCCGCCGACGATGCGGAAGAGGTGGCCGCGGCGGCGGTCTCCACCGCCAAGGTGTCCATATCGGTCCGGGCATACTGCCAGTTCAGGTAACAGGCCACCGCCAGCGCGGCAGCCAGCGTCACAGCAGTGGCACGGCGGGTATTTTTAGCCATACTTCTCATACAATGGTTCCTCCCTCAGGTTTGTTGCAGTTTTCGCATTTGCAGAAGAATATGCAGGCATCACCGGGGCAATACCGGCGCGGGATATTTGTGCTCAAAATGTACTAGCTGCGCTGCTCCACGCAGATCCGGTTGGACGGCACATCCAGCAGTGCGGAAACCAGCGCGGTGATCCGCGCTTCCACCCCCACGTCGCCTCCCCCGTCACAGACAACCGCCACACCGCAGACGGTGGGCAGATAGACCGTCTCCTCCAGAGCGGTGCCGTCCTCCAGCAGGACGTGGGTCTGCTGGCTTTGGTCCCCGCCGGTCTGGGTATCCGTTGCATAGATCCTCTCCTCCCCGCTTTCCAGTGTAATCATGACGGTGGTCTCGCCTGCCCCGTTGATCTGTTCGATCAGGGCCGCCAGCTGGTTTTCCAGGCTGGCCCGGTAGGAGTCCGCGGTCTGCACCGTCTCCCCTCCGGGCGGGGCGGCCGAGCCGTCGGACGCGGGCCACAGCTCGCTCAGCAGGATCAGCAGCATGGCAGCGATCCCCAGTAGGACAGCCAGAGAGGCGGCCCGGGGCTTTTCTCTTGCCCCTTTCATCCAGCCTGTCAAACGTTCCTGCAGGGCCATTGTGTTCACCCTCCTTCCGCCTGTCCGGTCCAGGCAATGGCTTCCGCCCCGGTTTCCAGCGTATTGCAGAGCAGCTCCTGCACGGCAGTGCGGTCCTGCTGGGTGGTCCCGGCGGGGGCGGACACCTCCGCCCGCACCACCTGCACGCCGGTCTGTGTGGACGCCAGCACAATATCCAGGATCACAGCTAGACCGGTCTCCTCTGCAATCTGTGCTTCCAGCCGGTCGGCAAGGCTGCGCTGGGCCTGCTGCAGGACAACATCCTCCATGGTGCCAAAGCTTGCAGCCGGCACATCGGGCGGCGTAAAAGAGGACACCCCGGCCCGAATGCTGGGCAGGGCATGAAAAAGGGCTACTAGAATATATAGCCCCGCCGCAGCCTTTATGCACTGGCGGCCCCAGACGTCTCCCAGCAGCCGGCCCACCAGCTCGGCGCAGATGCAGGCGGTGCAAAACACTGCCACGGCTGTCTTGAGCTGCTGCATCTCAGCCACCTCCCACCATAAACAGCAGCGCTGTTCCCAGCACTGCAATCCCAAAAACAAGGGCTGTGGCCGCCGCCAGCCCCTGCACAGCCTCCCGCAGGCAGTTGAACAAGGCGGCACAGCGGCCGATGCCCGCCGCGCTGCACAGCATCTCGCAGCCAAAGAGCAGCACCGCATGGACCATCAGAATCATGTACAAGGGCAGGAACTCTGCCGCCAGAAAAGCGATGGCCGCAAAGCCCAGCCCGCTCTTGAGCAGCTGGATGCCGCTCAGGACGGTACTGGCGGCGTCACTGAGGCTCTGGCCGATGATGGGCACCGTGCCGGTCAGCAGCTGACCCAGCTGTTGACTGGTCCGATCCAGCTGACAAGTAAAAATCCTTTGCAGGCCTAAAAGTGCTCCAAAAGCCCGTCCAGCCCAACTCAGCCCTTTGCGGAACAGTCTCCCCACCCCGCGGCAGGCAGCCGATAACGCAGCCTCCGTACTGATGCAGCAGGCCGTACTCAGGGCCAGATAACAGTGCAGAAGGGGCGGCACCCAGCTGCAAAGAAGTTGGGTCAGCAGGCACAACCCGGAGAGAAAGAGTCCTCCCGCCGCGGCGGCCGCAGTGGCCTCTCCCCCCGCCAGCAAGACTCCTTCGTAGACCGGCACAAACCCCAGCAGGAAGACCCGCCAGCTGTCCAGTTTTTCACAGACCGTTTCTGCCAGCGCAGCCAGAGCCGTCCAGCACAGCAGCGCGCTGCCCCCTGCGGCGGCCAGGTCCAGCAGATCAGCCTTGTCCTCCCCCAGAAAAAAGGAGATGAGCATCACCAGCAGCAGAAACAGAAAAACCTGGGCATAACTGCCCACTGAGTCCCGCACAGTCCGCATCATATCTCCCGGAAGAAGCCGGCGCACCGCGTCCAGCGGGTCCTCCACGAAGTCTTCCATCTCCACAGGGGCGTCGTCCAGATAGGGCTGCCAGCTCTCACTGCCCGGCAGAAGGGCCTGTCCGTTCTGTGTCCCGGCCGCCCGGGCCGCCGGAGAACCAACCACCATCATCACTGCCAGCGCCCCAGCAAGGATGGTGCGTTTCAACCGGTCAATTCCCATATCATTCCACAGACCTCCTCCAGCAGGGGCCAGAGCGCCGCCAGGGTCAGCACCCGGCCCGCAAACGCCGTGCACCAGGCCAGGACCTCAGCTTCGGCCTCCTTGCAGATGGTGCAGGCATAATCGGTCAGGAGCAGGACGCCTGCACAGCGCAGCAAACTAGCAAACGCGATCCCATCCACCCGTCCGGCCAGGGCCGTCAGCCCTGCAATCATCCCCTGCAAAAAGAATACAAGGCGTCCCAGAATCACCACGCCTGCCGCCAGCGACAGCAGCATGGCAAAGGCGGGGGACTGCCTGCACAGCAGGCCATACAGGAGCGCCGCAGCAACCGCCAGGCCCAGAGTGGGCAGCAGACTCTCCATCATTGCCGCAGCCCTAGAGGGCAAAGAGGGACTTGATGGTCACAAACAGGTCGCTGATCTGCTGCACCAGCATGGACAAAACCACCACCAATCCGGCCAGGGTGGTCATCATGGCCTGATCCTCCCGGCCCGAACGGATCAGCAGCTGGTTGAGGACCGCTACAATGATCCCTATGGCGGCTATCTTAAACACGAGGTCGATCTCCAAGCCCTTCATCTCCTTTTCGTTTGGCGTTTCCTTTACAGCACCAACAGCCCCAGCATCGCCCCCACCGCCAGGCCCAGCCGCCGGTCCAGGCTGGCGGAGCGATGTTCCTCCTCCCTGGCCTGGTTCAGAAAGCCGTCAAATCGTTCCCGGTAATAGTCCAGGCGGGCGCACTCCTGTTTGGCGTCGGCATGGCCCAGACCGCCGAAACAAGCGGCAAAACAGGCGGCCTCCTCTTCCCGAAGGGTGGAGGGCGGCTGCATCTGTCCAAAGCCTTCTGCATCGCGAAAAACCTTCTCCAGCGGACCGCCTGGGCTGCCCCCCGCCCTGAGAACGGCATAAAGCCGGTTCAGGTCGGTACGGCGATAGGCAATTTCCTGTCGAAGGCGGGTCAGCAATTCCAGGGCTGCTTCCAGTGCGCGCCGCCGGGCGGTGAGCTTCTGCCGCCGGGCCTCCCCCACACAGAATCCTCCCACCGTCAAAAGTACGGCCGCCGTCAGGCGAAACATCGCGCCGCTCATAAGGCATACACCCCGGCAATCTGTCCCGGGGCTTGTCTGCCTGCCAGCTGGACGATGGCCCGCAGCATCTTCTGTTCCTTCATGTAAGCCACCTGGGGACGGCAGAGAGCTTCTTCCAGGCTGGAGGCGTGGAGGCTGGCTATGTAATCCACGCCGCTGAAAAAGCCCTGTTCCAGGCCGCGCACTTCTTCCATACCGCCCAGCTCATCCAACAGAATAACCTGCGGCGCCAAGGTGCGCAATGTCATCTGGACCGCCTGTTCCTTGGGCAGGCCCGCCACAAAATCCACCGGCGGCCGGCTGATGTTTTGCGCCGCTGGCCAGAGTTCCTCCCGCTCATCAATCACAGAAACGGCTTTCCCTTGTCCCGCCAAAAAGGAAGCAATGCTCCGCAGCAGGGTGGTTTTGCCGCTGTCCGGTTCGCCGGACACCAGCAGACCGGTGAAGTGCCCATTCAGCATTTGGGTGAGCTGGGGCGGCAGAACAACCTGTTTGATCCGGGCAATCCGAATGTTGAGGGAATGCACCTCCTGCAATACCACCCCTTCCTGGGGATGAGAGAGATACCGCCCTCCCACACCCACCCGATGTCCGCCGGGCAGCGTCAGATAGCCCTCGGCCAGCTCATTTTGATGGGTATGAACCGAACCCCCGCAGAGCGTATAGAGGATTTCCTCCATCTGGGCCTGGGTGGGACGCAGGTTTTGCAGCCCGGACGGGCAGCCGGGCAGCTGCTGAGCCGGGCAGAGAGCTCCCCCGATGTTCAGCCAGACCGGACAGCCCACCCGCAGGCGCACCTCATGCACCCGGCCTGCCGTCTCTGGTCTGACTGCGCCCAGCGGCTCCGCCAAATAGCCGGGCAGCGCCTTTACAGCCTGTTTGTATGCTTCCATGGTGTTTTCCTCCCCGGCGCGCCTTTGGCCGCCGCCCCGGTCTGTCCGGGTTACCACACTATATGGGACAGCCTGTCTGTTTAGAACTGCGTGTCCATCCCCGGCAAAAAAGACCGCCGAGCCGCAAAAGGCTTGGACGGTCTTGGATATGTCAGTCTCAATCGGCCAGCTGTTCGGCCTGGCTCAGCATGGTCTCTGCAAAAATGGCATAGCCGCGGGTGGGATCGTTCACCAGAACATGGGTCACTGCCCCCACCAGACGGCCATTCTGGATGATGGGGCTGCCGCTCATTCCCTGAACGATGCCGCCGGTTTCAGACAAAAGGTCCGGATCGGTCACATGAATCACCATATTGCGGACCGACTCGGCATCGGAGACCTTTTCAATTTCCACGTCATAGAGCTTAGCGGTCTGGCCCAAGGTGGTAGTCAGGATCTGGGCCGGGCCGGTGACCACTTCCTGTGCAAAGGCCACTTCCATCTCCTGCCCTGCAAAGGCAGAGCGGGTTTCACCATAGACGCCGTTCTCGCCATTGATGGCAATGGTGCCCACGGCATGGCTGCCAATGAACTTGCCTTTCAGCTCGCCGGGGCTGCCGGCGGTGCCAATGGTGCAGCCCACAATCTCACAGGGGACAATTTCGCCGCTGCGCAGGGCAATGCTCTGGCCGGTATCTCCATCGCTGATGGAGTGGCCCAGACCGGCGAACACCTCATTTTCCTCATCAATAAAGGTCAGGGTGCCCACGCCGGCGGAAGAATCCCGCACCCACATGCCGGCACGCCATTCCCCTGCCAGCGAATCCCAGCATGGGGTGAGGGTGGTCTGCTGCTGTTCGCCGTTTCGGACATAGACCACCCGAACCGGTTGTCCGGCAGCTGCCTCCAGGGCAGCTTTCACCTGGTCGTTGCTCTCCGTATTGGTATCTCCTATGCAGATCACCCGGTCACCCAGGCGCAGGCCCGCCTCTTTGGAGGGGTTGACCGGTGTGCCGTTGGCGTCTGTAATATCGGTGAAGCCTACCACGAGGGCTCCCTCCGAGAACATTTTCACTCCAAAGGGGGTGCCGCAGACGGTGACAGTCCGCCGGGGCGTGATGACCGCCTGTACGGTTTTGACCGGGAATACCCCCCCAATGGACAGGGTGGTCTGATAGCTGCCCACCGTCTGGGTGCTGACAACGTTCCGTGTGCTGCCGCTGCCCAGGGGCTCAATATAGGCAAAGCGGGGCAACTGCAGAGCCTGCCCCGGTTCCAGAAGAATGTGATCCGGGAGGCTGTTGTACATCCAGCCCAGAGCGACCGCCGATGCGGCCAGCAGATAGGCGGCACAGGTGCGCCGAATCCGGCGGCCTGCCCCGGCCTTGGAATTACTTTTCTTTCTCACGTTTGTGCTCCCTTGTTTTGATTCCTGATGCAGGCATTCTTTTCCATTCCGCTGTTGCGCTGCCAAAGCGTGCGCAGCACAAAAGCCAACAGACAAATCCTCCACAGAGCCGCCGCCAGCCACAGCAACAGCAGCAGCGCATCCAAACGGGAAAAATACCCCAGCGCCCAGGCCCGCAGCAACTCCAAACCGGAATAGTCCGGCCCGGCGGCCTGACCCAGCACCAGTTCCAGCACAAAAGCATAGCCGGCCTGTACGGCATAACTCCAGAACGGCAGCAGGGCGCCGCGGCGCACCTTTTTCCCCTGGCAAAGGAGAGGCAGGGCAAAGTATTCCGGATAAATCAGGATTTTGGGCCAGCCGTCCGCCCACAGCGAGGGGTCCTCTGCCCCAAAGAGCCGGTGCCAGTGCATTTGGTCCCAGAGACCCGCCAGACAGGCCAGAATCCCGGCGGCCAGCAGCCACCAGATGGCCCGGGCCGAGCGGTCCAGAGCGCTGCCGTTCATCTGCCACGAAACCAGCAGCAGAACCGGCAGCACAGCGATCAGGGCGTTGGAGCCAAAATGTTCCCGGCAGACGATCTGGGCAGCGGCTATGGTACGACCGGTCTCCAGGGCAAACCAGGCAAAAAAGCCCCACCCTGCCAGTTTGGGCAAAAAGCCCTGACCGCTGAACAGACCAAACTTTTCGGCCAGAGCTGCAAACAGTCCTGCTGCAGCGGCCAGCCCCGCCGTACTCAAAAATCCCAGCAAAAGAATGCTGCGGGCCCCATAGGCCCCGGCGGAGCTGTAGAAACATTCGGCCAGGGATGCCGTTACCAGGCCCAGGCCCAGCGCAGAAAGAGAGAATCCTCTGTCTTGTTCCTGCTGCATCTCATCCCCTCCTCTGCCAGATGTTGAAGGGCTGGCGGGACATCTGCCGATAGTCCCGCCGGATTACGCCATCGTCGGCCAATGGCTTATGAGGGAACGGATGCTGTGCCAGATAGGGCACACCCATGGCCGCCACCTCCGAAAGGCTGAACAGGAACACCAGAAAGACCCCCGCCAGGCCCACCGGCCCGGCCAGTCCGGCGGCCGTCACAACCACCAGCCGCAGCAAGGTGGCCGGTTCATAGAGGGACGGGGTGATGAACAGCGCCACCGACGTGATACAGGCGGTCAGGATGACCGGCGTACTCATCAGCCCGGCGGCCACGGCGGCGTCTCCTATAATCAGGGCCGCCACTAGGCTGACCGAATGGCCCAGCGACTGGGGCATCCGCAGGCCGGCCTCCCGGATGAGCTCCAGAATCAGAATCACCATCACCATCTCGGCAAACAGAGGCAGCGGCGTCCCCTGTTCGGCGGCGGCGATTTTGGAGAGGAGTTGGGGCGGGATCAATTCGGGCAGGTAGACCGCCAGGCAGACAAAGATCCCCGGCAGAAAAATGGTCAGGTAAAAGGACACGTATTTCAAAATGCGGATGAAGGAGGAGAAAAACGCCGTGGTGGCGTAGTCATCCAGGCACTCGAAATTTTCTGCAAAGAGGGCCGGGAGAACCATGGCCGACGGGCTGCCGTTGACCAGGATCAGGATTTTTCCCTCGCAGAGTTTGGCGGCCGCCACGGCGGGCCGTTCGGTGTAGCTGACCGGGGTGAACAGCCGGTAGCGCACCGGCAGCAGCCACGGCACAAAGTAACTGGAATCCAAAAGCAGCTCGGGCCTGGCCTCCTTCAGAATCTCCCGCACCTTAGCTACCATCTGGGCGTCCGCCTTGTCCCGCTGATAGCACAGGGCGTATTCGGTTTTCATGGCGGTGTCCGCCTGGGCCACCTCCATTACCAGGTTTTCGCTGCGGATCAGACGCCGCAGCAGGCTCAGATTGATTCGCAGCAGGTCCGAGAATCCCTCCCGGCTGCCGCGGAGATTTCCCTCCCCGGAGGGCTCCCCCACCGAGCGAAATTTCAGGTTCTGAACCGCAAAGGCCATCCCCTGTTGGCATCCGTCCAGCAGCAAAACCGCAAATCCCGCCGTCATCCGCATGATGACATCATCCAGGGTCCGCGCCGGGGTGCTCTCGGCCGGCAGATCGGAATGGTGCATCAGGTAATCGTACACCTGCTGGCCGGGGGCCAGGTTCTCCTCAAAATCGGTGAACTGATCCTCCCGGTTGACTGCGTCCAGCAGCAGAGTCCACAGGGACGAAAGGCTCCCCATGCCATCAAACAAAAGGATGGCCGCCGGACAGCCGCAGATGCTGATCTGCTTTGCATAATAATCGGCTGAGGCGCCAAACATGGTATTGAGCGCCGCCAGATTCTCGCTGAGTTTTGTCGTGAGCTGCTGCATCTCTACAGTTTCACCGTCCTTTTCTGATTGCAAACCCAGTATGCCCGAAAGGCCCTGGATTCATACTCCCCCATTCCCACTCAAAAGGAGGACTGTTCCCTTTGAAGCTGCTGATCTTCCGCACCTTGTTGATTTATCTGTGCGTTCTGTTTGCCATGCGTTTGATGGGCAAGCGCCAACTGGGCGAATTGCAGCCCGAGGAGCTTGTCTCCACCATGTTGATCTCCAACCTTGCCTCCATTTCCATCGAGTCGGAGGAGGTGCCCATCACCGCCAGTCTGGTCCCTCTGTTCCTCATTGCGCTGCTGGAACTGCTGAGCTCGGTGCTCAGCTTCTACAGCCAGAGCTTTTCCAATCTGGTGGCCGGCCGGCCCAAAACTGTCATCCAGAACGGCAGGATTGACCAGCAGGCTCTGCGGATGCTCCGACTGTCCGCCGCCGATCTGCTGGAAGCTCTGCGCTCCAAGGACATTTACGATCCGCGGGACGTCTCCTACGCCATTGTGGAGACCAACGGCACCTTGTCGGTGGCCCTCAAGCCGTCCAGGGAACCGGCCACCCTCTCGGACCTGGGCATTGCCGTCCAGCGGGCACAGGCCACCATCCCCTTTGTGGTGGACGGGCAGGTGCTGGCCGACAATTTACAGTTTTGCGGCAAGGACATGGACTGGCTGGAGCGCACCGCCACAGCCAACACCCTGATGGTCAGCGAAATTCTGCTTTTGCTGGGCAATGACACCGAGGACTATTTTCTGCTGCGAAAAGAAAAAGGCGCCCCTGCCAAGGGCGCCCAATGACAAAGGAGCTGATACCATGAAACGGATCTGGCTGTGTCTTGGGATCACGCTGGGAATTTTCATTCTGATGGGTTACAGCACCTTCAAAGTGCGGGCCTTTGCGGATCAGGTTACCATCCAGGTGGAGGCCGCCGTCACCGCCCTGGGTCAGGACGATCTGCCTGCTGCCCATCAGGCCGTACTGGACGGGGCCGCCCTCTGCGAGGACATGCGCCGGAGCAGCGTCCTCTTTCTGCGCACCGAGGATTTCATCGAGCTGGAATCCAGCCTGCGGGTGGCCGCCAGCTATCTGGCCGAGGGTTCCCGGGAAGAAGCGCTGGGCGAATTGGGCCGGGCGGCTTTTCAGGCTGAGAGCATCGACTGGCTCACCCGGCGCTGGCTCTGAGTCCGCTTTTCTCCCTCTCTGACAGCAAAACAGCCCGGATGCAAAATTGCATCCGGGCTGTTTAAGGGTTTATGGAGTGGTTGGCCAGAGACTCAGGGCTTGCGGTCCTTCATCAGTTCTTCCAGCTCTGCAAAGAAGCTCTCCACATCCGCAAAGCGGCGGTAAACCGAAGCGAAGCGGACGTAGGCCACCTCGTCGATTTTCTTCAGCTCCTGCATGGCCAGTTCGCCGATCTGGACGCTGCTGACCTCCCGGTCATAGCCGTTGAGCAGGGTCTGCTCGATGTTGCTCACGGCCTGTTCCAGCTGTTCATAGCTGACCGGCCGCTGGGCACAGGAGCGGAGCATCCCGTTCAGAACCTTCTGGCGGTCAAAGAGTTCCCGCGAGTTGTTCTTTTTAATGACCATCAGGGGCAGCGTCTCGACAGCCTCGTAGGTGGTGAACCGCTTATGGCAGGCCAGGCACTCGCGACGGCGGCGAATCCGCTCGCCGTCTTCGGTGGGGCGGGAATCAATGACCTTGGACTCCTCGCCGCCGCAATAGGGGCATTTCATATCGTGTCCTCCATGTTGTCAAAGTGGTCCGGCCAGCCTGGCCAGCCGCCTGCAAATCAATTCTTGCGGCTGTCCTTCCGGCCGATCCAGGTAACCCAGGCCGAGGTGGAAACGCACAGCGAAGTATAAACGCCGCTGATCATACCCACCATCAGGGGGAATGCAAAGGTGAAGATGCTGTCCAGGCCATAGAGCACCGAGACAATGCACATGACCGACAGGGCTGCCACCGTGGTGATGGTGGTCATCAGGGTGCGGCGGAGAGACTGGTTCAGAGACTGATTCACCAGCTCACCGAAGGAGACCTTCTTGCCCAGGAGCTTCCGGTTCTCACGAATACGGTCGTAGATGACGACGGTATCGTTGACCGAGTAGCCCAGGATGGTCAGCAGGGCGGCGATGAAGTTGCCGTCCAGCGCCACGCGCAGCACCACAAACACGCCGAAGATCACCATCAGGTCGTTCAGCAGGGCCAGGATGGCCATGGCGCCGCCGGTCAGGCCGCCGATGTTCTTGAAGCGGAAAGCGATATAGATCAGGATCAGGGCCAGGGCAAAGACCACAGCCACCAGGCTCTTCTGCAGGAAGCGGGCGCCCATGGCGGGGCTGACGTTGCTTAGAGAGAGCTGGGCGAAGTTGTTGTCGGGGAAGCTCTCGGTCAGGTTGTCCAGCAGACCGGTCACCTGTTCGGTGGTGACGGTCTCGCGGCCGGGCATCGAGATCTTGAGGGTATCCTCACCGGTGGCCACATTCTCGCCGGTCTGAACGGTCAGGCTGCTGCTGTCCAGAGCGGTCTGGGCAATCTGCTTGACCTCAGACAGGTCAGGGGTGCCCTCATAGCTCAGGGTAATCATGGCGCCGCCGGTGAATTCGGTATCCATCTTGACACCCAGCACCGCAGCACACAGGACGATCACTGCCATCAGGCAGGCGGAGAAGGTCAGGAATGCCTTGCGCTTGCCCACAAAGTCGATCTGCTTGCGCTCCTTGGGCTGCTTGTCTGCGCCGTAGAGCCAGGGGTTCTGCAGAGCCTTGATGGAGGCCGCACCGGCGATCATCACGCGGGTGCAGAACACGCCGAACACAAAGTTCAGCAGAACGCCGGTGAGCAGCGTATAGCCGAAGGCGTAGATGGTGCCGGCGGTGGATGCACCGAAGGCGAAGAACACGAAGTTCAGCAGCCGGGCAAAGAAGCCGTCGGTGGGACCAAAGGCGCCCATCAGAATAATGGCCACAATCACGATGGTGACGTTGCCGTCAATAACCGGGGTCAGGCCGCGGGCAAAGCCGCTCTTGAGGGCGCCGGGCAGGGACTTGCCGTTGCGCAGCTCCTCCTTGATGCGCTCCGCCGTGATGATGTTGGCATCCACGCCCATGCCGATGGCCAGAATGATACCGGCAATACCGGGCAGGGTCAGGGTGAAGCTGTTGAACACCGGGAAGTAACCCGAGACAAACGCCAGGGTCGCGGCCACCTGGCCCAGCAGGGCCACGCAGGCCAGAGCGCCGGGCAGGCGGTACATAAAGATCATGATGGCAAAGATCAGGATGAAGGCGATGATGCCGGCATAGACCATAGCCTCCAGGCTGTTCTCACCCAGAGTGGGGCTGATGGTGGAGTAGCTGTCCACCGTCAGGGCAAAGGGCAGCGCGCCGGAATTGATCTGACGGGCCAGGGTGACCACGTCCTCCCGGGTGAAGCTGGACCCGGTGATGACGGCCCGGCCATCGGTGATGGCCGAGTTCACGGAAGCCACGCTGATGTTCTGGTCGTCCAGCCAGATGCTGATGCTGCCGCCCTCCTGGTACAGGCGGGTGGTGGCGTCGCCGAAGGCGGCTGCGCCGTTGGCGTCAAACTCCAGAGCCACATAATACTCCGAAGCGCCGCCGTTGGTCACCGGGCCATACTGGGCGGTGGCGTTCTCCACGCTGGAACCGTCCAGAATCAGGGCGCCGTCGGCGCTGCTCCCCTCCCGGAAGGTCAGGTAAGCGGTGGTGCCGATCTCCTGGATGGCGGCCTCAGGATCAAATGAGGTCTCATCGGACTGCCAAGGGAACTCCAGGATCAGGCTGTCCTGGTTGTAATCTGCATAGAGCTCGTAGTCGGTGATGTTCAGGGCCACCAGACGGTTCTCGATGACCGACTGGGCTGCATCCAGCTGCTCGTCGGTGGCATCAAAGCCGTCGGAGGGAAGGAACGTCACATTGACGCCGCCCTTGATATCCACACCAAAGCGGATATCGGACACGCCTTTGATGTAGGTGGTCGTCACATCTCCGTACTTCACCGACACGCCGAAGAACGCGGTGAATGCAAACACCACGATCAGCAGCACCGTGACCACGAGATGCCATGCTCTGCCTTTTGTCTTCATAAAATTTTGGAAACCTCCCAATTAAATAACCTCCCGCCCGCCGGTTTCCCGGACGGGCAGAGGAGATTTTTCAGGATGCATCTGAAAAGTCAAACAGGCCGAACCATGGCAAGCAAAGCGCTGGGGACTTTTCAGACCGGCCCCAAGCCAGAGGCTCAGGCCTTATTCTTGAGCAGGAGCTCAACGGTAGCCAGCCGGGTGCAGACGGTCAGCAGCTCGGAGGCCTGCTCCACCTCGCTCAGGCTGGGGTAAGTGGGGGCGATGCGCAGGTGCGAATCCTCGGGGTCCTTCCCGTAGGGGAAGGCTGCGCCGGCGCCCGTCAGCACCAGGCCTGCCTCCTTGCACAGCTGAGCCACACGCTTGGCGCAGCCGGGCATCACATACAGGCTGATGAAGTAGCCGCCCTTGGGGTTGGTCCAGTGGGCGATGTCGCCGCAGGGGGTCAGCTTCTGGGCAAAGGTGGTCTTGACTGCGTCAAAGCAGGGCACCAGACGGCGGCGATGCTTGAGCATGTGGGCCAGCACGCCGGCCTTGTTCTTCAGGAACCGCACATGGCGCAGCTGGTTCATCTTGTCGTAGCTGATGATCATGACCTCGAAGCGCTTGCAGACATACTTCATCATGTTGTCGCTGCAGGCCAGGGCCGAAACACCAGCGCCGGGGAACGTGATCTTGCTGGTGGAAGTGAACATAAAGACGCGGTCCTCGTGGCCGTAAGCCTTGCTCTCCTCCAGCAGAACGGGGGTCTCGATGATCTCATCGGTCAGGTGATGGACGATGTAAGCCTCATCCCAGAAGATCTTGAAGTCGGGGGCGGCGGTCTTCATGGCGGCAAAACGGCGCACCGTCTCATCGCTGTAGGTGTAGCCGTCGGGGTTGGAATACTGCGGCACACACCAGATGCCCTTAATGGTGGGATCCTCAGCCACCAGCTTCTCCACCATGTCCATGTCGGGGCCTTCCGGGGTCATGGGGATGTTGATCATGTCGATGCCAAACTCCTCGGTGATCCGGAAGTGGCGGTCATAGCCGGGCACCGGGCAGAGGAACTTGGGGTGATCCACCTGGGACCAGGGGCAGGGAGACTCGGGGAAGCCGAAGGTGTAGCCGATGCTCACCAGGAAGTACATCAGCTGCAGGCTGGAGTTGCCGCCCACAAAGACGTTCTCCGGCTTGACGCCCATCACTTCACCGAACAGTCTGCGGGCCTCGTACAGGCCCTCCAGGTTGCCATAGTTGCGGGCATCGGTGCCGTCCTCCGAGGTGTAATCGGTGGTTTTGAACAGGTCCATCGCCAGATCCATCTGGTGAGGGCCGGGCTTGCCGCGGGCCATGTTCAGCTTCAGACCCATGTTCTTAAAGTTCTGATAGGCGCTGCGCAGCTGCTTCTCCTCTGCCTGCAGTTCTTCGGTGCTCATCTCCAGATAATTTGCCATATTCAGTACTCCTTTACTATACTTTCTGTCCCTATCACCGCTGCTTTTCCTGCCAGAGGAAGCGCGGCGGAAACGCCTTTTGCATCGGCCGGACCTGCCGGCGCGATCCCAGACCTTATTATTATAGTACACTTTGCTTTGAGAAACAAGAATTTTACACGAAAAAAGCCCGGCCAGAGGGCTTTCATCCCCTGGCCGGGCCTGGATTTCAGGAAACTCAGTTTGCCGAAATCTGATTCTTATAGCGCTTGCGGACAGCGCCGTACTCCATGTGAGGTTCGCCGCCCTCCACCGTATCCTGGTCGATGGTGACCCGGACAATGGTGGGGTCGCTGGGCACGGCGTACATCACCGGCATCAGCAGGCTTTCCATCACGCTGCGCAGGCCGCGGGCGCCGCTCTTGCGCTCGATGGTCTTGCGTGCGATGGCCCGCAGGGCATCGTCGGTGAAGGTCAGCTCCACATTGTCCATCCCAAGCAGTGCCTTGTACTGTTTAACCAGGCTGTTCTTGGGCTCCTTCAGAACCCGGACCAGGGTCTCCTCGTCCAGGTCGTCCAGAACGGTGATGACCGGCAGACGGCCGATCAGCTCGGGGATCAGGCCGAACTTCACCAGATCGTGGGGCTCCACCTTCCGCAGCAAAGCCTTCTGTGCGTCGGAGGAATTGTCCTTCAGCATGCTGCCGAAGCCCAGAGCCGAGTTGTCGGTGCGGCGCTGGATGTATTTGTCCAGCCCGTCAAAGGCGCCGCCGCAGATGAACAGGATATTGGTGGTGTCGATCTGGATGAACTCCTGCTGGGGATGCTTGCGGCCGCCCTGGGGCGGGACGTTGCTGACGGTGCCCTCCAGGATCTTCAGCAGAGCCTGCTGGACGCCCTCGCCGCCCACATCACGGGTGATGGAGGGGTTCTCGCTCTTGCGGGTGATCTTGTCGATCTCATCAATGTAGATGATGCCGATCTGTGCCCGCTGCACATCGAAATCGGCGGCCTGGATCAGCTTGAGCAGGATGTTCTCCACATCCTCGCCCACGTAGCCGGCCTCGGTCAGGGTGGTGGCGTCCGCAATGGCGAAGGGAACGCCCAGCATCCGGGCCAGGGTCTGGGCCAGCAGGGTCTTGCCCACGCCGGAGGGGCCCAGCAGCAGAACGTTGGACTTCTGCAGCTCCACGTCATTCCCCTTGCCGCTCATGATGCGCTTATAGTGGTTGTACACCGAAACGGACAGAACCCGCTTGGCGTCGTCCTGGCCGATGACGTACTGGTCCAGACCTTCCTTGATCTCCTCGGGAGTCATGATGTTGATCTGGGCGGGAGCCGCCGGCTGAATCCGGGCACGGGCGCTGGGCGCGCCGCCCCGGCTGGGCCGGTTGCCGCTGGAGCGGTCGGGCTTTTCGCCCAGCAGATCGTAACACAGGTTGATGCACTCGCTGCAGATATTGACGCCGGGCCCAATGATCATCCGCTCGACTTCGTCCTGATGCTTGCCGCAGAAGTTGCAAACAAGGTCTTTTTCATTCTTATCTCTGCCGGAATTGTTATTTGCCATAGCTGTACTTTCCTTTATTGTGCGTTTCTGCGCTCAGCCCTTGGTTCAGCGTGTGGTGATAACCTCATCAACCAGGCCGTACTCCTTGGCCTGCAGGGCGGTCATATAGTTATCCCGCTCGGTATCCTCCCGGACACGCTCGATGGGCTGGCCGCTGTACTCGCTGAGCAGGCCATTGATCTTGTCGCGCAGGTAGACGATGTGGTCGGCATGGATCTTGATATCGGTGGCCTGGCCCGAGAGGCCGCCCCCCTGCCCGCCGGCGATCAGAGGCTGATGAATCAGAATCTCCGAGTTGGGCAGCGCAAAGCGCTTGCCCTTGGTGCCGCTGGCCAGCAGGAATGCGCCCATGGAGGCAGCCATGCCCATGCAGATGGTGGAGACATCGCACTTGATATAGCGCATGGTGTCATGGATGGCCATGCCTGCGCTGATGGAGCCGCCGGGGCTGTTGATATACAGGCTGATGTCCTTGTCCGGGTCCTGCCCCTCGAGGTACAGCAGCTGGGCGACAACCAGGCTTGCAGAAGTATCATTGACGTCCTCGCTGAGGACGATGATGCGGTCGTTCAGCAGACGGGAGAAGATGTCGTAAGAGCGCTCTCCGTGGGCCGTCTGTTCTACAACGTAAGGAACAAAACTCATAACAGTTCGCCTCCTGAAAATCAAATTGGATTCGCTATTTTTGCAAAATTGACCGATGCGGCATCAAAAAACCGCCGCATCGGTCAATTTCAACAACATGTGCACAGGCAGGATGCGTTTCGCGCTTTTCTGCCCGGACTCAGCTCACCGGCAGCGATTACTCGGCGTCGGCAGCCTTCTCCACGATATTGGCGTGGCTCTTGATGAAGTCGATGGCCTTATTGACAGCCAGGTCCTTCTTCAGCTCGTCCATGTTGACCAGCTCGCGGACCTTGTCCTCCTCCATCTTGTACTGGTCGGCAATGCGCTTGATCTCAGCGTTGACGTCCTCCTCGGAAGCAACGATGTTCTCAGCGGCAGCCACAGCCTCCAGAGCCAGACGGATCTTCACCTGCTTCTCAGCCTGGGGCATGAAGGAAGCACGGAACTGCTCCATGGTCTGGCCCATATACTTCAGGTAGGTGTCCAGGCTCAGGCCCTGCTGCTCCACACGGAAAGCAAAGTCGTTGACCAGCTCGTCCATGCGGACATCGTACATGGCCTGGGGAATCTCAGCCTCCATGCCAGCGATGACCTGATCCACCAGAGCGTTCTCAACAGCCAGGTCGTCCTGCTTGTTCAGCTGCTCCTGATTGGACTTGCGGATGGACTCCTTGAACTCCTCCAGGGTGTCGTACTCGGAGCAGTCCTTGGCCAGCTCGTCATCCAGAGCGGGCAGCTCCTTGTACTTGACCTCGTGCAGCTTGATCTTGAAGACAGCGGGCTTGCCGGCCAGCTCAGAAGCCTGATACTCCTCAGGGAAGGTGACGTTCACGTCGAACTCCTCGCCTGCGCTGTGGCCCACAACCTGATCCTCGAAGCCGGGGATGAAGCTGCCGCTGCCCAGGGTCAGGCTGTAGTGCTCAGCCTTGCCGCCCTCGAAAGCAACACCGTCGGTGAAGCCCTCAAAGTCGATGTCCACGATGTCGCCGTTCTGGGCGGCGCCGTCGCGGGTCAGCTCGCGGGCGTTGCGCTCCTGCACACGCTTGAGCTCGGCATCAACCACCGACTCCTGCACAGTATGGACCGTCTTCTCCACGGTCAAACCGGAATATGCGCCGATCTTGACCTCGGGCTTGACAGCGACCTTGACGGTCAGGACTGCGCCCTGATCATCGCTGGCAGACTCCACGGTCACCTCGGGACGGCCCACAGCCTCGATGTTGGCAGCCTTGACAGCAGCCTCGAACTCAACCGGGAACAGGTTGTTGATGGCGTCGTAGGTGAACACGTCGGGACCGTACATCCGCTCGATCAGATGACGGGGGGCCTTGCCCTTGCGGAAGCCCTGGACGGTGTACTTCTTGCCCTCGGTCTGGAAGACCTTCAGGACCTCGTTCTTATAGGTCTCAGCATCGATGGAAAACTGCAGTTCGACCATGCTCTTCTCGAGCTTTTCACACTTGATAAGATTCATTTTGCTTTTCCTCCGCTCAAAATTTGGTGCTGGGGCAGAGGATCCCTCTCCCCGCATCTGCGCCGCGCGCCCATTTTCTTTTCAAACGGCGCACGCGCCTTTGGGTACGACAATCGCGTCAGCGCTTATTATAACACGTTCGCCGCATAAAAGCCAGTTGTTTTTTCACATTTTGGGAATTTCCACTGGTTTTCCGGGGCATTTCATGTGATTTTATACGGGCAGAAGCGCAGCCCGTCCGCGCTGACCAGTTTATAGCGGATGCCGTCCACCTCGCCCTGCACAGCAAAACGAAGGGCTTTGCCATGCAGGTGGGCGTAAAAGCACCGCTGGATTCCATATTCCTTGAGGACGGCCACAATCTCGGGCGCGTCGGCTCCGGTGTACACCGGCGGGTAGTGGAGAAACACCAGCTTCTCCTTCCCCGGCTCGGCTGCCTCCAGGCTCAGCCGCAGGCGGCCGATCTCCCGGTTCATCACCTTTTCATCGTGGGGCTCCCCCACGTCGAACAGCCAGCCCCGGGTGCCGCACAGGGCGTAATCCCCCACAGTGTAGGAGTTATTGTGCAGCAGCTGGAGGCTGTCGAAGCCCTCGGCCTTGAAAAAGGCGTTCATCTTATTGGCGGTGGACCACCAATAATCGTGGTTGCCCTTCATCAGGAGCTTCCGGCCCGGCAGGCTGTGGAGAAAGGCGAAGTCCTTGCGGGTATCCGACAGGCGCATTGCCCAGCTGATATCCCCCGCCAGCACCACCGTATCCTCCGGCTTGACCAGCTTGCGCCAGTTGGCCTCGAGCTTCTCCACATAGCCGTCCCAGCCCGGGAACACATCCATGGGTTTCGCGCCGCCCAGCGAGAGATGGGGGTCGCCCAGCACAAAAAGTGCCATTCGTTTCTCCTGTTCTAGTTTTATTCCTGATAGCTCAGCGCCACCCCGGCGATCTCAGCCGGGTCGATGACGGCGTCGAAGCGCTCCGCCTTCTGGCGCAGGCAGGCCAGGCTGGCAGGAGCGGTGCGGCCGGTGGACTGTTCCAGAGACTGCATGGCCTCAAAGTCGTTCTCCGGCGCGGCCTGGCCCAGAGCGGCCAGCACGCTGCGGGGGAACTTGAAGGGCGACGCGGTGGACAGAACCACCATCGGCACCCCTTCCCGCTTCTGTTCGCGGGCCACATGGAAGGCCACGGCAGTGTGGGTGTCGCAGAGATAGCCGTCCTTCTCCCAGCGGGTACGGATTTCCCGGGCCACCTGGTCCTCCTCGGCATAGCCGCAGGCAAAGGTTTCCTGGATGGCAGCCAGAGTCTCAGGACGGACGGTGTAGCTCCCCTCCTGGTTCAGGCGGCTCATCAGAGAGGCCACCTCGGCGTCGCTGCCGGTGACATGGTACAGCAGACGCTCCAGGTTGGAGGACACCAGAATGTCCATGCTGGGGGAAGAAGTCTTATAGAAGGTCCGCTTGGCGGTATAGGTGCCGGTGCGCAGAAAATCGGTCAGAACGTTGTTTTTGTTGGACGCACAGACCAGACGGCCCACAGGCAGGCCCATCCGCTTGGCGTAATAGCCCGCCAGAATATCGCCGAAGTTGCCGGTGGGGACGCAGAAGTCCACTTCCTGGCCAAAGGAGATCTTCCCCGCCTTGACCAGCTGGGCATAGGCCGCAAAGTAGTAGACAATCTGCGGCACCAGGCGGCCCCAGTTGATGGAGTTGGCGCTGGAAAGATGGATGTTCCGCTGGGCCAGCTGGGCGGCGATGGCCTTGTCGGCAAAGACCCGCTTGACGCCGGTCTGGGCATCGTCAAAGTTGCCCCGCACTGCGTACACCGCCACGTTGGCGCCTTCCTGGGTGGCCATCTGGAGGCGCTGGATTTCGCTGGTGCCGCCGGTGGGATAGAACACAGCGATCTCCACACCGGAGATATCGTGATAGCCGTCCAGGGCGGCCTTGCCGGTATCGCCGCTGGTGGCCACCAGAATCAGGGTCTTTTCGGTGTGATTCAGGTTGTGCTTGGCCTCCACCAGAAGCTTGGGCATCAGCTGCAAAGCATAATCCTTGAAGGCGCAGGTGGGACCATGCCACAGCTCCAGCGCCCAGGTATCCCCTTCCACAGGGGCCAGATAACCTGCCTTGCCCCCAAAGGCGTCGCCGTAGGTTTTGGCGGCTGCCTCAGCCAGGAAGGCCGGATCATAGTCGGTCAGATATTCTTTGAGAACTGCGGCTGCCATGGCCGGATATTCCAGATCGCAGATGGCCTTGGCATCCACCTGGGGGAAGGACTCGGGTACAAACAGGCCGCCCTCATCCGACAGGCCCTGCACGATGGCCTCCGAGGAGGTCACACGCCGGCCCTGGTCTCTCGTGCTGAAAAACTGCATTTTCAATCGCTCCTTTTCCATCCTGAGTCGTAGTTTCGCTCGCTTGCATCAAATGCCCTTTTAATAATATGTACCATCCAGCGTCCACTGTCAAGAGGGGTCACTTCTGCCACATCGAAGTGGACAAAAGCTTCCTGCTGATTGGTCTCGGATAAATAATAGCGCGCCGCACGGATTAAACGCCGTTGTTTGGCCTTGGTCACCGAAGCGGAAGGCCGGCACACGGCGTTGGGATTGGTGCGGGTTTTGACCTCACAAATGACGATGTGTCCCTCCGGCGTGCGGAGAATCAGATCAATTTCCCCGCCGCGGATGCGGTAGTTGTGTTCCAGCAGCGTACAGCCCCGCTGGATATAATACAGCGCTGCCGCCCGCTCTCCACGCCGGCCCACCTCTGCGGGGTCCATCACTTCTCCTCCGTCCAGTAGCCCTGCTTTTTCAAAAAGCTGCGGCGGTAAAAAGGCTGGATGCCATACTGGGCGATCAGCTCATAGTGAAGCTTGGTGGGATAGCCCTTGTGTTTGGCCAGCTGATACTGGGGGTACTGCCGATCCAGTTCCATCATGTAGCGGTCCCGGCTGACCTTGGCCAGAATGGATGCCGCGCCAATGCTGGCGCTGATGGCATCCCCCTTGACCACAGGCTGGGCCGTCATGGCCAGCCCATCGGGGCAGCGGTTGCCGTCCACCAAAACCAGGTTGGGGGTGATTTCCAGCTTTTCCACTGCCTCCCGCATCCCGTTCATGGTGGCTTTCAGGATATTGTCCCGGTCGATGATGTCTGGGCCCACAAACACGATGCTGTAGGCCAGGGCTTTTTCTTTGATTTCATCAAAGAGGGCTTCCCTCTTTTTTTCGGTGAGCTTTTTGGAGTCGTTGATGCCCCAGACCGGTTTGGTGGGGTCCAGAATGCAGGCTGCCACGCAGACCGGGCCGCACAGCGGACCCCGGCCCGCCTCGTCCACCCCCGCAAAGCAGCCGCTGGCTGCCCGGACGGCGTCGTCGTAATCGTAGAGCGGGCGGGAGATTTCCTCGTCGGTCTTTCGCTTCATTCCTCGATCTCCTCCTGGTCCTCGCGGAAGGGCGGGCGCTCCAGGGTGATCCGACCCCACTTGCAGGCCCGGAACTCATCCACCAGCATGATGGCGCACCGCTCGGTGTTGACCTCGCCGCCCCGGACCAGCAGGCCCCGCTTGCGGCCGATGGCCTCCATCAGCTCATAGGGAGGCAGAGCCAGGGCTTCCTGATCCAGCTTGTACCGGCTGGCCACCAGTTCGGGATAGTTCCGGCGAACCTCGTCCAGCAGGTTCATGGCCAGCTCCTCCACATCCAGGATATCGTCCTTGATGGAACCGATGAAAGCCAGATTGGAGGCCGTGGTCTTGGAGTCAAATTTCTTCCACAGAACACCGGGCATATCCAGCAGGTCAAACTTGTCGGTGGAGACCCACTGTTTGCCCTTGGTGACGCCGGGGCGGTCGGCGGCCTTGGCCCGCACCGACCCTGCAAAGGTATTGATAAAGGTGGACTTGCCCACGTTGGGAATGCCGCAGAGCATGATCTGGGTTTTGGCGCCGCTCATGCCCCGAGCCTGACGCCGGGCCAGCAGACCCGACAGCTCTTTCTCGATGGCGGCGCGCACCGCAGCGGTGCCGCCCTTGCTCTTGGCGTTGATGGCCACACAGCCGGCGTCGGCGGCCCGGAAATACCGGATCCACTCCTCGGTGACAGCGGGGTCGGCCAGGTCGGCCTTGTTCAGGGCGTAGAGCCGGGGTTTGCGGGCAGTGATCCGCTCCACCTCCGGGTTGAGGCTGGACAGAGGAATCCGGGCGTCCAGCAGAATCAGGCTGGCGTCCACATGCTGGATCTCCTGCTCCATCACCCGCAGGGTCCGGGCCATATGGCCCGGGAACCACTGGATATTATATTGATTGGAAAATTGAAGTTCTTCGTTGTTCACTTGACCACTCCTGCATCCTCCAGGGGCAAAAAGCAGAACAGCACTTTGCCCAGGATATCCTCCTCCGCAATGCACCCGATGCTGGACGAACGGCTGTCCAGCGAGGCGTTGCGGTTGTCGCCCATCAGGAACAATTCCCCTTCGGGCACGGTATAGGGAAATTCCACGTCATAGCCCAGGAAGGTGGGCTCGGCGATATAGTCCTCCTGCAGCACTTCCCCGTTGACGGTCACGGTGCCGGAGGTATAGTCAATGGAGATGGTATCCCCGCCTTTGGCGATGACCCGCTTGACCAGGGGCTTGCCATAGGAGGTATAGTCATCCACGATGACCACATCGCCCCGCTGGGGGGTATAGCCTGCCCCCCAGACCACCAGCTTGTCCCCATCCCAGAGGGTCGGGTTCATGGATGCGCCGTCCACCTGAATGATCCGGAAAAAGAAGGAGAACAGCAGCACCATGACCACCAGCGCAGAGATCAGCGCTTCATACCACTCAATCACACCCTGCCCCGGCATCGATGCCGCCTCCGGTTCACGCTTTGCGTTTATCATCCATTGCACCCCGCATTCCTTGACGTTTTCCCTGTTATTTTACCACACAGCCTGCCCCGGTAAAAGAGGCAGGCTGTGAAAGGATAAAGAAAAAAGGGACAACAAGTGTCCCTTTTCCCTTCGACCAGCCTGACAGGCAGACTGTGGATGATCAGATATCGCTCTTGACCTTGGCAGCTTTGCCGGTGCGGTTGCGCAGGTAGTACAGCTTTGCGCGGCGGACCTTACCCTTGCGGACAACGGTCACCTTCTCAACGAAGGGGCTGTTGACGGGGAAGACACGCTCGATGCCCACGCCGTAAGCGACGCGGCGAACGGTAAAGGTCTCAGCGACGCCGCCGTGCTTCTTGGCAATGACGGTGCCCTCGAAGGCCTGGATACGCTCACGCTCGCCTTCCTTGATGCGGACGTCCACACGAACGGTGTCGCCAACGTTGAACTGGGGGCGCTCAGCCTTGATGCTGCCCTCGGAAATAATCTTCAGTGCGTCCATTTGATGATCCTCCATTTGTTTTAGACGTTCATACACGGCACATCTGCCGTCAGAGGACCGCCCGTTTAATGATTGCTTGTCATTAACCCCGCTGTGGTCTCAGCGGACACTAACGCCTAACTATGATAGCACAAACCCGCCGGGAAAGCAAGCGTTTTCACCAAAAAACGGGCGAAAATTTTTCTACCTTCCCTGCCCGGCTTTTTTCAGACGGCACCGGCCGTCTGACCGGCGCAGAAGGGGGTCTTGTCGGCCTTGAGCAGGGCGGTGCGCAGGATGGATGCCTCCGCCGAGGACAGTCCAAACTGACTCTCCAGGAAGGCCGTCAGCAGGGCCGGGTTCAGGTTCAGCTCCTGGGCGGCGGGCAGGCAGACATCGAACTCCACCCGCTCCCCTGCCGCACGGCAGGCAATGGACGGGACATAAGCCTTCAGGTCCACCTGCTTGGACTTCTTTTTGCCCTTCTTCTCCACTGGAGCTGCCTCCAGAGCATTGTAGGCTTCCAGCTTGGACTGGGCCGCTGCGGGATAGCTGATGGTATAGCAGGCAAATGCGATGGCGCTGGCCTTGTCCTGGACCGGTTCCACCTGATAGACATGGATGCCCGCCGGCATGATGGCGTTCAGCTTGTCCTGCCATGCCCGGAAATCCGGGGCCTCCTCCTCGGTCTTGACGTCCACGCTCTCGCACAGGCTCTCCTGTCCCAGAGACAGCGGACAGGTAAAGGTCATATAGATATGGGGATTGAAGCCCAGGGTGTGCCAGACCGGCAGGCCGCTGCGCTTGAGCACCCGCTGCATCACCCGCTGCATATCCAGCAGAGAGATGTACGAGGCTTCATTTCGTTTTTCAAACCAGATCCGAACTGTAATCAAAGCAGGGTCCTCCCAACAGACGGTTTGCGCCGCATCCGCCGCAGGCGCGGTTGCAGGGCGGGGTGGTCTGGGCAGCCAGTGCCCGCTTGTACTCCCGCACCAGGTATTCGTGGGTGATGCCGTAATCCATATGGGACCAGGGGGTCACCTCGTCCAGGCCAATGGCCCGGTTGCAGTAGAAATGGGGATCGATGCCCAGGTCCTCAAAGACCTTCATCCAGGTGTCATACTGGAAGCACTCCTCCCAGCCGTCAAAGTAGCAGCCGCGGCGGTAGGCCTCCACCAGCGCCGGCGCCAGACGGCGGTCGCCCTTGGCGAAAACGCCTTCCAGGAAGCTGGTCTTGCTGTCGTGGTAGTTGACCTTGATCTTCCGGCTGTGGACGCTCTCCAGCAGATGCTTCTGCTTGGCCTGGAGGGTCTCGGCGGTGTCCATGGGCACAAACTGGAAGGGCGTATGGGGCTTGGGCACAAAGCAGGCGCAGCTGACCGTCACCTGCACGCCCTTGCCCTTGGCATGGTCCATGCTGTAGTAGAGGTCCACCACCTTCTGGGCGGTATTGGCGATGCCCTCGATATCCTCCATGGTCTCGGTGGGCAGGCCCATCATGAAATACAGCTTGACCGAGGTGTACCCTGCCTCAAAGGCGATGCGGCAGGTCTTTTCGATCTCGTCCCAGGTGACGTTTTTGTTGATGACGTCCCGCAGGCGCTGGGTGCCGGCTTCCGCTGCGAAGGTCAGGCCGCTCTTGCGGACCCGGGTGGTCTTTTCGATCAGGCTCTCGGAGAAGTTGTCCATCCGCAGCGAGGGCAGAGACAGGCTCACGTGCTCCTGGGGAGCCCAGCTGTTCAGGTCGTCCAGCAGTTCCTCCAGCTGGCTGTGGTCCGAGGTGGACAGGCTGGACAGACTCAGTTCCTCATAGCCGGTGTTGGCGCACAGGTCCTGCGCTGCCTTGTTCAGTAGGCCGGCGTCCCGCTGGCGCATGGGCCGGTACAGGAAACCTGCCTGGCAGAACCGGCAGCCGCGGACACAGCCGCGCAGCACTTCGATGCTGGCCCGGTCCTGGATGGCTCCCACCATGGGCACCACAAAGTTGGTGGGCGGGGCAAAGTCGTTCATGTTCTGGATGATGGCCTTGGTCACCACCGCCGGGATGCCCGGCTCATTGGGGGTGATGGCCTTGACCCGGCCGTCCTCGTAATAGGTCACGTCATAGAAGGCCGGGATATACACGCCGGGGATTTTTGCAATCCGCAGCAGCAGCTCCTTTTTGGAGATGCCCTCCTTCTTGCCCTGCTCGATGGCGGAGCAGATGGCGGGCAGCTGACGCTCGCCCTCACCCAGCTGGATCACATCGAAGAAGGCTGCCACCGGCTCCGAGTTGCAGGTACAGGGGCCGCCGGCCACGATCAGAGGCCATTTTTCATCCCGGTCGGCTGCATAGAGGGGAATTCCCGCCAGATCCAGCATGGCCAGAATGTTGGTGTAGGACAGCTCATACTGGAGGGTAAAGCCCACCGCGTCGAATGCGGTGAGGGGATCTTTGCTCTCCATGGTGTACAGGGGCAGGCCCAGACGCTCCATCTCGGCTTTCATGTCCAGCCAGGGCATGAAGGCCCGCTCGCACCACCAGTTCTCGTGGGCGTTCAGGAGCTCATACAGGATTTTCTCCCCCAAAAAGGACATACCCACCTCGTAGGTATCGGGGAAGCAGAAGGCAAAGCGGACGTCCACCTTGTCCTTCTCCTTGTAAACGCTGCCCGGCTCGCCGCCGGTATAACGGCCCGGCTTCTGCACATGGCTCAGCGCTTCTTTCAGCTTTGGGTCAAACATTGGGTTCCTCCACTATCGGGTTTTATCCCGTTTTTATTTCCTTGGTTTTCTTATTGTACCCTATTTCGGGCCGGATTGCAATTTTTTCATTTCCGATGGGCCAGAGCGGCGGCCATCTGGGCGCCGTCCAGGGGCGGCACCGGCAGCAGGTTGAACAGACCCGTCAGGATATTGGCCGCCCAGAAGGCCGCATCCCACACCGTAAACTGCTGGCACAGCCGCAGATACCACACCGCCGCCAGCAGCGCATTGGTCCCCGGCCCGGCGGCCGCCAGACCGAACCTCTGCCACGGTTTCATGGCGAGGCCGCGGGTCTGCATACAGAACCCCGTCATGGTCACCTCGATGACCGGCAGGCGTCGGAACAGCAGACAGAACACCAAAATATGCCCGCACTCGTGCAGACAGGCGGCCAGCAGCCCGATGCGCAGAAACTGGCTGCTGTCAAAGTAGAGCAGCAGATACAGCAGGCTGCAGGTAAAGAAAGGATCCCGAAAAACCACCGGCCCTACCTGCACCCGCCGCGGGAAAACCGTCCCCCGCCTCATACGGCGTCCTCCAGGCCCAGCAGGGCTGACGGGTCATAGCGGACCGCCCGGTACAGCAATTCAAAATGCAGATGGGGTCCGGTGGCCCGCCCGGTCTGCCCCGCTGTGCCCAGAACCTCCCCTGCCCTGACCACCTGGCCGGGCCGGGCGTAGAGGTATTGGAGATGGGCATAGAGGGTCTCGATGCCATCGGAATGGGTCAGGCGGATGTAATTGCCATAGCTGGCGCTTCGCCCGGCGGCAAAGATCACCCCGTCCATGGCAGCCAGAACCGGCGTGCCCTCAGCACAGGCCAGATCCACCCCCTGGTGGAAATCCTCCTGTTCCTCATCAAACGGGTCCACACGCCAGCCATACCCCGACGAGACATACCAGCCGCTTGTCCCCAGGGGAAAGACAAAGTCCTGGTCCGGGACCCGGCTTTTCAGGCTGCATCCCGCCGGGGCCTCCTCCCGGGCACAGGCCCGCAGGGCGGCCGCCGCGGCACAACACAGGAGCAGCCCGCACAAAAGAGCTGTCAGGCGGCCTTTTCTCCGCCCGGCAGCCCTTCGACGGGCTGTCCATGAAAATCTGGTTCGATTCTTTTTTCGCTGCATCCGCCTTGCCTGCACCCCAACGCCCCCTTTTCATCTGGGGCTATTGTATGCAGGGACAGGCAGGTGCATGCCAAAATTACTGGTTCTTATTGCCAAAGAGGGCTTTCCGCAGACGGGAGAACAGACCCTCCTGGGGCTGTTCCTTCACCACCACAATGGTCTCGGCGGGCTTGGACGGCTCCGCCGGGGCGGGAGCTTCCACCACGCAGGGAGCCGGCTCAGCCACAGGCTGGACGGCGGGTGCGGGACGGACCGGCTCTGCAGCCGTTGCAGCGGGCGCTGCAGGCGCGGCGGGCTCTGCCGGGGTCACCGGAGCAGCAGGCTGGGGAACAGGTTCCTGAACGGGAACCTCCGCTGCCACCGGTTCGGCCTCTGCGGCCGGCTCCGCCGGGGTGTGCACATTCGAGTGGACATAGCGGCCGCCGGTCCAGTCGTCCCGCAGCAGCTCGTACATTCCCATCTGGCTGTTGACCAGAGGCTCGCCGGGGGCGTGCTTGACCTTCTGATAGCTGCCGTCGGGCTGCATCTCCCGGGCGTTCACGTTGTCGGCCAGCTGCATCTCCAGGATGTCGGACAGCTTCTTGACCAGTACCGGGTCCTTGATCCGGACGCCCACTTCCACGCGGCACTCGGTATTCCGGGTCAGAAAGTCGCCCGAGGCAATATACACCCGGGTCTCCCGGCCATCAAAGAAGCTGTAAATCCGGGCGTGCTCCAGATAGCGGCCCACAATGCTGCGAATATGCAGATTCTCGGTCTTGCCCGGCACACCGGCACGGACGCAGCAGATGCCGCGGACAATCATGTCGATGCGGACGCCGGCGCAGCTGGCCTCTTCCAGCTTGAGGATGATATCCCGGTCGCTGATGGAGTTGTTTTTCAGGATCATGGACGCAGGGCGGCCCAGACGTGCCGCCTCAATGACCCGATCCATCTCATCCAGCAGGACGCTCTTGAACCGCAGCGGGGCCACCAGCATCTGGTCGGTCTCCTCGGTCAGCTTCTGAACCGCCAGGTTCTGGAAAACGCCTGCCGCCTCCTCGCCGATATCAGGGTCGGAGGTGATGAAGGAGAGGTCGGTGTACAGCTCACTGGTCTTTTCGTTGTAGTTGCCGGTGCCGATCTGGGTGATGTAAGAGTAGCCGTCGGCGTTTTTCCGGGTAATCAGGGTCAGCTTGGAGTGGACCTTATAGTCCTCGAAGCCGTACACCACCGTGCATCCGGCCTCTTCCAGCTGCTTGGACCAGTCAATGTTGTTCTGCTCGTCAAAGCGGGCCCGCAGCTCCACCAGGGCCACCACTTCCTTGCCGTTCTCGGCGGCATCCATCAGAGCCTGCACAATCTGGGACTCCCGCGCCATGCGGTAAAGGGTCATCTTGATGGAGATGACCTCGGGGTCCCGAGCGGCCTTCTTCAGCATGGTGATGAAGGGGCGGATGGACTGGTACGGATAATAGAGCAGCACATCCCGCTTCTGCACCTCATTGGTCAGGCTGTAATTGAGGGGCGGCAGCATGGGACGGGCCGGCGAATAGAACAGCTCGGCGTGGCCGTCGTTCTCCATCCGGGCATCCAGTTTATAGAAAAAGCTCAGGTCCAGCGGGCTCTTCTGATCAAAGACTCGGCGGTGGTTCAGCTCCAGACGGGTGCAGAGCATCTTGACGATCTCGGGCGCCGGAGCCGGGGTCACCTGCAGGCGGACCGCCGCCAGCTTGCGGCGGCGCTTGAGCAGCTCGGTCATGATCTCGCGGTAGTCGATATCATGATCCATCATGCCCTCTTTGACGTCGATGTCGGCGTTGCGGGTCACACGGAACAGGCATTTTTCCAGGATGGTCTCCTTGGCAAACACCATGCTGACGTAGTGATAGACCATTTCCTCGGTGAGGGCGAACAGGGTCTCCCCGTCCCGCTTCAGGAAGCACAGGCGCTCCATCTGGCTGGAAATGGGGATGATGCCCAGGCTCACATCCCCTTCCTTCTTGTCCTTCAGCAGCACGCCCAGGTAGATTTCCTTGTTGCGCAGGAACGGGAAGGGATGGCGGTTGTCCACAATCTGGGGGCTCAGGATGGGGAACAGCTCATTCTGGAAATATTTCTTCCAGAACCGCTCCTCTTCCTTGGTGATCTTATCAAAGTTGACCTTCCGGTAGCCGTGCTCGGCCAGCGCTTCCAGCGCCTTGTGATAGTACTTGTCGCAGTCCATCTGCAGTTCCGCCGTCTTGGGCATGATGGCGTTCAGCTGCTCCTCGGGGGTCATGTTGGTCTTGTTCTCGGGCTTTTCCTTCTTGCCCTTGAGGTTGGCCCGCTCCTGCAGCGAGCCCACACGAACCATGAAAAATTCGTCCAGGTTGGACCCGTAAATGGCCAGGAACTTGAGCTGTTCAGCCAAAGGAACGTTTTTGTCCTTGCCCAGCACCAGAACCCGCTGGTTAAAATCCAGCCAGCTCAATTCCCGGTTGATAAAAATGCTTTCTTCCTTCATTGTCCTCATTCCCCTTTTGTCCGGCCTGTCAGCTCACATAGGCGATCCGCGTCCAGTTCCGGATGGTGTTTTGGGTAATTCCGCTTACCCGTGTTACGTCCTCGACCCGCTCATAAGGGCCGTTGGCGGCGCGGTCGTCGAGGATGGCCTGCGCTTTCTTTTCCCCAATGCCAGGCAGAGTACACAGTGCTTCCAGGCCGGCGGTGTTCAAATCCACCTGCGCGGCATCCAGCAGCGTATCCGCCGCATACGTGTTCCCATCCTCCTCCGCAGGGCGCAGAGGTGCTGCATCCAGAAAGGCCAGCCCCAAAATGAGCGCCGACGCCGCAAGCGATACAGCCAGAAAGACAATTTCCTGTCTGGTCACACGTTTCCTTTTCATTGTACTGTATCCTCTCCAAAAAAGAAAGCCCTCCGCACGAAGTACGGAGAACTTTTTACAGGAATTTTACCTCTGCCCCTCGCTGCTCCGCACCAGTTGGTAGAGATATTCTGCGGCGGCGCCCTCAGCGGCGCGGCAATAGGTGATCTGCCCTGCCGCCAGACGGACTTCCGCCGGCGCATCAAAGGCCGCCGCGCTCTGGCCCGCCAGACGCATCAGGTCCACCATGGGCCCGCTGCCCGCCAGGACGGTGATATTTTCCGGGGAAAGCCGGGCAGAAGCGCACACCGCGCTGAAGGCCGCCCCCACGCTCATGGCGTCGGGAGTCAGGGCCAGGCAGTCGATGGCCAGCCGCTCCTGGCGGACCGGCACGCCGGCCTCCTCCACGGCCTTCTCAAAGGCCTGCAGGGTCGGGATGACCTTGGCGTCCTGATACAGCAGAATCCGCAGCACGTCGGCGCTGTTCACCCCGCCCGGCGTGGTGAGCAGATACGGGGTCCACTCCCGGCGAAGATGGCGTTCCAGCGCATGACTCATCCGGCAGACCCGGGTGACGCCGTCTTTCATCTGGAGGGCCACGCCGACGCCGGGCACCGAGGGCAGCTGGGAGAGAAACGCATCCCCCAGCATTTCGAAGCTGCTCATGGCCTGGCCGGTGCCTGCGGCAAAGCTGTACACCAGGGTGCCGCCGCACAGCATCGCAGGCGCCGCCAGAGACACGCTGCCCAGAATGGTGCGGACCGCCTTGGGGGTCTTTTGGGAGAACACGGTCAGGCGGCCGCCCCGGGCCGTGAACAGCTGCAGGACATCCCGCAGCACCTGGGTCAGGTTGCCGTCCGGCCCCAGCATCAGGGCGTCCAGGTCGCAGAGGACCAGCGTGGATTCCAGCGGCTGTCTCATGTCCGTCCCCTCCTTAAGGAAGCCAGAAAATGGGTGAAATAATCGGGCAGTTCGCTGTCAAAGGACATCCACTCCCCCGTTGCCGGGTGCACAAAACCCAGGGTCTTGGCGTGGAGGCACTGCCCATGGAGGCTGGTGATACAGTTCCGGGGGCCGTAGACCGGGTCCCCTGCCACCGGGTGATGCAGCGAAGCCATATGCACACGGATTTGATGGGTCCGCCCGGTTTTCAGGCGGCATTCCAGCAGGGTGAACTCCCCCAGCCGTTCCAGCACCCGCCAGCCGGTGTAGGCATATTTGGCGTGGGGCTCGCCGTCAGGGCAGACCGCCATCTTTTTGCGGTCGGTTTTGGACCGGCCCAGATAGCTCTCCACAAAGCCCTCGTCCTGGGCAAAGCCTCCATAGACCACCGTCTGATAGGCCCGCTCCACGCTGTGTTCCGCCATCTGGCGGGACAGGCCGATGTGGGTGGGGTCATCCTTGGCCACCACCAGCAGGCCGCTGGTGTCCTTGTCGATGCGGTGAACGATGCCGGGGCGAATCTCGCCGCCAATCCCCGACAGACTGCCCCGGCAATGCCACAGCAGGGCGTTGACCAGGGTTCCGTCCGGGTTGCCGGGCGCGGGATGCACCACCATCCCTTTGGGTTTGTTTACCACCAGCAGGTGGGCATCCTCATAGACCACGTTCAGGGGGATATCCTGGGGCACGGCGGCAATGGGCGTCGCGTCCGGGATCTCCACCAGAATGGTATCCCCTGCCTTGAGCTTGAGGTTTTTGGCCGCAGGGCGGCCGTTGGCCAGGACATGGCCGTCCGCCATCAGGTTTTGCAGGGCGCTGCGGGACAGGCCTGTGTCTTCTCCTGCAAGAAAGCGGTCAATCCGCTGGCCCGCGTCCTCTGCCTCTACCGAAAACTCTCGCTGTTCCATGGCTTATTCTTTTCCTTCCGGATGACGGCGCTCCTCAAGGATCACCGCCAGAATCCACAGGCCCATACCCACACAGATGCAGATATCGGCGAAGTTGAAGATGGCGAAATCCATAAACAGCAGGTTGAGATAGTCCACCACGCGGCCCTCGGCGATGCGGTCGATCAGGTTGCCGATGCCGCCGCCCAGAACCAGAATCCAGGCCCAGCGCTGCAGCTGGTCGTTGCGGCAGCGGGTGAACAGCCACCATGCAATGGCCAGCAGACCGATGCTGGTAGCGGCAATCAGAAAGCCCTGTTTGCCGCTGAGGAGGCTGAAGGACATGCCCTCATTGTAGACAAAGCGCAGCTCGATCACATGAGGGATCAGGGGCATCGAGCCAACCGGCTGCAGCGAGTGGACGGCCCAGAGCTTGATCGCCTGATCGATGCCCACCAGGGCCGCGATGCAGACGAGATTCAGGAACACAAACATAAAACGACTCCTGTGAGAGAGCCAGGGCCCGCAGCATTCATGCGGCGGGCCCCGCCCTGACAGTTTCTTTCAAAAACGGCGTTTGCAAAGAACGGCGCTCCCCAAGACAAACCAGAGGGAACGCCGCTCTTCTATTTTTCACAAAAAACGGGGATCAGGCCATCAGCCCTCGATGACGCTGGCGCAGCGTGCGCACAGGGTGGGATGAGCCGGATGGGTGCCGATGTCGGCAGTATACTTCCAGCAGCGCTCGCACTTGTCGCCCACGGCGTGTTCGGTGGTGACGCCCAGGCCCTCCAGAGCGGAGGCATTGCCGCCCTCGCCCTTGACCAGCTCCACGCGGGAGACGATCATCAGGTCGGCCAGCTCGTCCATGGGAACGCTGTTCAGCAGTTCGTACAGCTCATCGCTGCAGTACAGGGTGACGGTAGCTTCCAGAGAAGCGCCGATCTTCTTGTCGTTGCGGGCGATCTCCAGGGACTTCTTCACCTCGTCGCGGACAGCGATCAGCTTGGCCCACTTGGCCTTGAAGGCCTCGTCGGTGGCATACTGGCCGGCGTGCGGCATATCCTCAAAGACCACATAGCGGTTCATGCCCTCCATCTTGGGCATGAAGTCCCAGATCTCCTGGCTGGTGAAGCACAGGATGGGAGCGATGATCTTGTCCAGGGCCACCAGGATCTTGTACATGGCGGTCTGGGCAGCCTGACGGGCTGCGCCATTGGTGCAGTACAGACGGTCCTTGGTGACATCCAGGTAGAAGTTGGACATAGCCACAACGCAGAAGTTGTAGACAGCGTGGTAGACCTTGTTGAAGTTGTAGGCTGCATAGCCTGCATCGGTCTCCTGCAGCAGGTCGTCCAGAGCAGCCAGAGCCCAGCGGTCGATCTCCTGCAGCTGATCCACCGG
Organism: Faecalibacterium sp. An192; assembly: GCF_002160175.1. Lineage (NCBI taxonomy): Bacteria > Bacillati > Bacillota > Clostridia > Eubacteriales > Oscillospiraceae > Faecalibacterium > Faecalibacterium sp. An192. The sequence goes on along the minus strand of NZ_NFKB01000004.1, from coordinate 17,889 downwards.
CAGCATGTCGGTGTTGGGATCAAAGCCGTCCAGGTTGCCCAGGATGAAGCGGGCGGTGTTGCGGATCTTGCGGTAGGCCTCGCTCAGCTGCTTGAAGATGTTCTTGCCGGCGCGGACGTCCACGGTGTAGTCGGAGGAAGCGACCCACAGACGGATGATATCGGCGCCGTAATCCTTGATGATCTCGGCGGGCTCCACGCCGTTGCCGGCGCTCTTGTGCATCTGCTTGCCCTGCTCGTCCACGACCCAGCCGTGGCACAGAACAGCCTTGTAGGGAGCAACGCCGCGGCTGGCGACGCTGGTCAGCAGGCTGGACTGGAACCAGCCGCGGAACTGGTCGGCGCCCTCCATATAGAGGTCAGCCGGGAAGTGCAGCTCGGAGCGCTCCTCCAGAACGGCGCGGTGGGTGGAACCGGAGTCGAACCACACGTCCATGATGTCGGTGTCCTTGGTCCACTCGGTGCCGCCGCAGTTCTCACAGACCTCCCCTGCGGGGATGATCTCTTCGGCCTCATACTTGTACCAAGCGTCCGAGCCCTCCTTGCGGAACAGGTCGCTGACAGCCTTGATGGTGGCGTCGGTGATGTGGTACTTGCCGCACTTCTTGCAGTAGAAGGCAGGAATGGGCACACCCCAGGTACGCTGACGGCTGATGCACCAGTCGCTGCGGTCACGCACCATGCCGTACATACGGTCATGGCCCCACTCCGGCATCCACTGGACGCCGTCGATGGCCTGGTAGACATCCTCCTTGAAGGCGTCGATGGAGCAGAACCACTGCTCGGTGGCGCGGAAGATGATGGGGTTATGGCAGCGCCAGCAGTGCGGATACTGGTGCTTGATGTGGACCTGGCCCAGCACAGCGCCGGAAGCGGTCAGGTCTGCCAGGATGGTCTTGTTGGAAGCCCAGACCTTCTGGCCTGCGTACTTGCCGGCCAGCTCGGTCAGATAGCCGCCGTCGTCCACAGGAACGGTGATGGGCACATTGTACTTCTGGCTGACGTTGAAGTCGTCCACGCCGTGGCCGCCGGCGGTGTGAACACAGCCAGAGCCGCTCTCCAGAGTGACGTGATCGCCCAGGATCACGGTGCCCTCCTTGGGCAGGTAGACGTGCTGATAGCGCATCAGCTCGAACTCGGAGCCCAGAACCGGCTGGCCCACCACCTCATACTCGGTGATGTTGCAGGCCTTCATGACGCTCTCGATCAGGTCGGTGGCCATGATGTGGTACTCGCCGTTGAACTTGACGAAGGAGTACTCCAGAGCGCCGTTCAGGCAGATGGCCTCGTTGGCGGGCAGGGTCCAGGTGGTGGTGGTCCAGATCACAAACCAGGTCTTGTCCATGGGGATGCCGTACTTGGCCAGCACGCCGTTGGGGTCCTGGGTGACATGGAACCGGACGAAGATGGAATCACAATCGTCCTCGCCGTACTCGATTTCGGCCTCGGCCAGAGCGGTGCGGCACTCGGGGCACCAGTAAACCGGCTTCAGGCCCTTGTAGATATAGCCCTTCTTGGCCATCTCGCCGAAGATCTCGATCTGGCGGGCCTCAAACTCGGGCTTCAGGGTGAGGTAGGGGTGCTCAAAATCGCCAATAACGCCCAGACGCTTGAACTGGTCGCTCATGATGTCGATGTGCTCGGTGGCGAACTTCTCGCAGATCTGGCGCAGGCCCAGCTTGGAGATGTCCTTCTTCTTGTCGCCGACCGATGCCAGAGCCTTCAGCTCGATGGGCAGGCCGTGGGTATCAAAACCGGGGATATAGGGGGCCTTGTAGCCGTCCATGTTCTTCTCGCGGATGATGATATCCTTGATGATCTTGTTCAGGGCGGTGCCCATGTGAATGTTGCCGTTGGCGTACGGAGGGCCATCGTGGAGCACAAAGGTGGGCTTGCCCTCGTTGTGCTTCATCAGCTCATTGTACAGATCGTTCTTGTTCCAGTCCTCCAGCATGGCGGGCTCCTTCTTGGGAAGGCCGGCACGCATTTCAAACAGGGTCTTGGGCAGATGCAAGGTGCTGTCGTATTGGGATTTTGTCTTAGGCACTGGTTCCACACTCCTCAATAATCTTTCATTCAATGCGCTCAGGGCGCGGCTGTGCCGGCTGACCCGGCACATGGGAAAAGCAGGGACAGGCGCTCAACGCCCCTGCCCTGCTGCATCACGCGGAAAACCGCGCGGGGATGTACGGTTATTTGCTGAACTGGACGCCCTGAAATGCGGAATAATCCACTTCGGCGGGGCGCTTCTGCTCAGGGGTTTTCAGCTCGCTCTCGTCCTTGTCCCAGAAGTCCTCATTCTGGTCGGCGTCCTGGGTATCCACCTCGGCCTCGGCGGCGTCAGCGTCCAGCACATCGGCAACGGCGTCTGCGGCAGCCGTATCCGGAGCGGCTTCCACCGGGGTGTCAGGGGTGTACTCGGGCAGGCGGCTCAGGGACTCCACGTGGCTGCGGTAGAGGTTCAGCACGTCCGCCTTGAAGCGGGTGACTTCCAGGCGAACCCGCTCATACTCCCGCTCCTCCATCATCCGCTGGTCACTGGCCTCGCGGACGATCTCGTCGGCGCGGTCGGTGGCCTTCTGCAGCAGGTCATTGGCATCACGGATGATGTCGTCGCTGCGGATGTTGGCCTTGTGGATGATCTCCTCCGCCTTCTGGTTGGCCTCGCGGATGACGTTCTCGCCGATCCGCTGGGCATTGATGAGGGCGGACTTCATGATCTCACCGTCGGCGCGGTAATCCTCGGTCTCCTTGGCCAGGCGCTGGTTTTCGCTCTGCAGCTGCTGAATCTGCTGCTGCAGACGCTCCAACTCATTGGCGTTGCTCTTGAGCTGCTCCTCGATTCTGTCCAGGAACTGGTCCACCTCTTCGATCCGATAGCCGCGGAAGCCCTTTTCAAACTGGACAGAATGCACGTCCTGCGGTGTCAGCATAACTGATTTCCTCCTGTTATTCTACTACTAATACTGGAAGAACGCAACAATCTGGCGGTCCTTCCTTGTTTTGCCCGAGAGCCCGGTCAGAGCAAAGCGCCCCTTGCCCCGAACGGTAAAAATATCCCCTTCATATACCGGGGCGTGAACATTTTCGGTGGGCAGATGGTTGATCTCCACCCTGCCCGCCTCGATCAATGCGGCCGCAGCGCCGCGGCTGCAGTGCAGCATCGCCGCCAGCACGGCATCCAGCCGCAGGGAGGACACCGCCGCCGTCCGCACAAGCCGCTCACCCGGCGATAGGTCGGGCAGCTCGTCCAGAGGCTGCAACGTGCAGCTGACCTCGGCGCGGCCCACCTGGCACAGTTCCTCGCAGATCAGACGGGCCGCCGGCTCCAGCGCAAACACATAGGCTGTGCCGGGAGTATCCGGCGGGAGGACGATGTCCCCCAGCGCTTCCCGCTTCAGAGCAAGGCCCATCAAGCTGCCCAAATAGTCTTTGTGGGCCGGCAGGTCTGCCCCGGGGGCTGCCCTGCACTCCAGCCGGACGCAGGTCAGCGGACTGTCGGTCCAGCTGTCCTCCGGCTCGATGGCAACCAGCTGCCGCTCGGCGTCGGGGTGTCCCCCGTCCAGTCGCCAGCAGCTGCAGCCCGCCTTGGATAAGGCAGCTTTGGCCAGCACCTGTTCCCTGTCGCTGAGGAACGAAGAATACTTGGGGATGCCGCGGGTCTCGGCCGTGCGGGCCAGGTCCTCGATGTGGCGCATCAGAAAACGCTCTTTGTCGTTCTGGGGCGGAATAAATCCGCGAACCGGATTCCGGGCGCCAGAATCATCAATAGAACGCGCCATTGCTCTCCAGCTCGTCCAGCAGATCGCCCATAATGTCGACGTTATAGGGCGTGATGATAAAGGTGCTGTTGGCCACCCGCTTGATCTGACCGTTGTTGGCGTAGGCCACGCCGGACAGGAAATCCACCAGGCGGCGCGAGACCTCTTTATTGGTGGACTCCAGGTTCAGCACGACGGTGCGCTTGTTGTTGAGGTGGTCTGCGATGGTGCTCGCATCCTCAAAGCGCTCGGGCTTGACCAGAACCACCTTGAGCTGGGTGGTGGCATTGATGTTGACCACGCGGTTGCTGCTCTTGGTGCTCTCGCTGCTGTCATCATCGTAGGAATCCGACACGCCGAAGCCGCTGTTGTTGTTCACCATCTGAGGGCCATCGTCAATGTACTGATCGTCGTAGCCGTCATCCTCGCCGAAGAGTCCTTTTTTGATATTTTCCATAAAAGACATCGATACCGCTCCTTTCATCTGCCATGCAGATGCCATTCGCTATGAAAGACGCCGCTGTCCTGCACAGCGGGACAGACAAAAAAGAATAGCTTTTTATATTATCTGTTTTTTTGTTCCGGATGTCAAGTAATCGCAGCATAAATCTGGTACAGATTCCCAAACCGCTGCCAGCCCGTCCGGAACGGGCCCAAATCAGGACAGCAGTTTGCCGTCGTAGAGGTTCTGGCCCTCCACAATCACCTGGTCGTACAGGCGCACTTCGCTGACCGAACCCTCCGTCCCCTTGGGAGACACAATGATGTAGTCGCCGTCGGTGACCAGGGGATGCTCGTCGTCCACCGGGTCAATCCGGCAGAAACGGGCCAGGTTGCCAAACTTGACGTAGACGCCGGGGATGTAGTTCTCCCCTGCCGGAACGGTTCCCGAGGCGGCGCTGTCTGCCTCCGGTGCGGCCTCCCCTGTCTCGAGGACATAGTGGACCGATGCCGCAGGCACCCGCAGGCCGGTGGTCTCATTGACAATGATCTCCGCCGAGGCCTGACCCAGCCGCAGCACGTCCGCGGTGATGGAATCACAGGTCAGGACAAAGCGGGCCAGGCCCGACGCCTCGTCGATGGTCACCTCGGTCAGTTTGCCTTCCAGAGCCTGGTTGGTCTGGCCGGGGAAACGAATCTTCACCGTCTTGGTCAAAGGGGTGCCGTCGGCCCGCAGGAGTTTCTGGGCCTCTTTGGCGTCGCAGACGCCGCAGTAGGTCCAGCTGAACCCCGACACCATCTTGCCGGCGCATCCTGCCAGCGGGGCGTCTGCGCCGCCATCCAGATAGGCCTTGAGGGTGGCCGCATCCATCGCCAGAATGGCGTCGGTGGACTGGCTCAGCTGACGGGCATTGGCGCAGCGGACAAAGTAACCGGTCAGGGGCGCGGTGATCTGGGCGGGCGAGCCCAGCCGGCTCCGAATCTGATCGGCCTCAACCTGCAAAGCGGCAATCTGGGCCGCGAAGCCCGACGCCTCCCCCGTCACCACCAGAATCTTGTTCTGGGCCAGGAGATAGTCCTCTTTGCCGTCGTCCAGGTCTTCCAGTTCGCCCCGGTCCACTGCGTCCATCAGGTCGTAGAGGGCGGTGGTGCGCTCCTGGATCATGGTATCCACCTGGGTGGCGGACACATTCTCGGCACGCTGCAGCAGGTCAATCTGTTCGTTCAGGTCGTTCAGCTCGGCCCGCAGGGTGCTCTGATCGTGGCTGGTGTAAACCTCCGCCACCACGGTGCCGGCCGAGACGCGGGCGCCGTCGTCCACCAGGTACCCCAGATCCCCGCTGCCGGGAATCATGGTCTCCTGAAACAGCAGCACGCCGTCCGCCTGCACCTTGTTCTCCACGGTGGCGGTCAGGACGGTTTCGTAGGTGTTGGGCGGGTTGACCAGGTGCATGATCTGATAGCCCACATAGCACAGTGCAATGAACAGCAGAACCACCACGATTCCGCCCAGAATAGTGAGCCAGTTTTTGGGGGAAGCGGTTTCCGAATCCTTTCTCATCCAGCATCACCCCTCTTTGAGAAATGCGGCGGCCAAGTCTGCCGCCTGGTCAATCAGGTCCGGCGCGTCGGCCTGCAGCCAGACCACCCCGTCCATATGGCGGAACCAGGTCAGCTGCCGCTTTGCATAGCGGCGGGAGGACTGTTTCAGCTGCTCGGCGCAGCTCTCCAGCGTAGCCTCCCCCGCAAAGTAAGGGAAGAATTCTTTGTATCCGATGGCCTGCGCCGCGGTGCGGTAGGTCTGCCGATTCTGATAGACCATCCGGGCTTCTTCCAGAAGGCCCTGTTCCAGCATCCGGTCCACGCGGGTGTCAATCCGGCGGTAGAGCACCGCCCGGTCTGCAAAATCCAGACCCAGCACCAGAGAGCGATAGGGCCGCTCCGGCGGAAGGGAGGCAGCTTTCTGCTCGCTGAGGCGGCGGCCGGTGGCCCGGTAATGTTCCAGAGCCCGCAGCACCCGAAGGTGGTTGTTGGGATGGATGGCCGCTGCGGCCTCGGGGTCAGCGGCCTGAAGCTCGGCATACATGGCCTCGGGGCCCCGGGCAGCCAGTTCCGCCGCCAGAGCCTCCCGCAGGCCCTCCGGGGCCTTTTCCTCGGCAAAGCGGACACCGTACAGGAAGCTCTGGACATAAAGCCCCGTCCCGCCCACCAGAATGGGCAGGCGCCCCCGGGCGTCGATTTCCTCCACCAGGCCGCCGGCCAGGGCCGTAAAATCAGCCACGCTGAAGGCCGTCTCCGGGGAAAGGATATCCACACAGTGGTGCGGCACGCCGCGGGTTTCCTCCGGGGTTACCTTGGCGGTGCCCACATCCAGCCCCTTGTAAATCTGCATGGAGTCAGCGCTGATGATCTCGCCCCCAAACCGGAGGGCCAGTTCTACGCCCAGGGCGGTCTTGCCGGTGGCCGTGGGCCCCACCACCGCCATCACCGGGCGCTTTTCATTCGATTCTGCCAAACTGCTTTTCCAGCTCCTTTCGGGTCAGCTTGAGGACGCAGGGACGGCCATGGGGGCAGAAAGGCGGCACTTCGCCTGAGAGGATTTTCTCAGCCAGGGCCATCAGCTCCTCGGGAGAGGTGCGGTCCCCGGCCTTGATGGCGGCGCGGCAGGACACCGAGTGGAGAACCCATTCGGTCCGCTCGCTCAGCGCGTCGCGGCTGCCCCGGGCCAGCTTGTCTGCAATTTCCACCAGCATGTCTTCCAGGTCGTCCTGCTCCACATCGCAGGGGACGGCCCGCAGCAAAACGGTGTTGCCGCCAAAGTCCCCCACTTCGATGCCCACATTTTCCAGCAGGGGGATGTTCCCCATCAGGGCCTGTTTCTCCTCCGCCGAGAGGGTGATCACCAGCGGCGCCAGCAGCAGCTGGCTGGGCACGTCGCCATAGCTGGCCGCCAGCTTCTCATAAATCTGGCGCTCATGGGCTGCGTGCTTGTCAATCAGGCAGAGTTCTTCCCCACGCTGGGCGATGATGTAGGTTTGGAAGGCCTCTCCCACATAGGACAGCGGGATGGGGGCATCTGCCCCCGGGAGCACCGTCTGTTCCGGCTGGACGGATGTTTCCTCCAGCTCTGTCTCGGGGGCTTCCATGACCTGCTGCTCCGGCTGAGTGGGCTCAAGTTCCGGCAAGGGATTGAACACCGGTTTTGCGGGCGCATCCGCTTTTGCAAACGGGTCGCCGGGGGTCCATTCCTCCGGCTCTTCCAGGCTGATATCCAGCTTGGATTCCTGCTCAGCGGGGCGGAACGTCTGTTTGGGACGGGCCGGCTCAGGGCTGCGAAGCTCCATGACTTTGGGGATGGGCTCCTCGATACCCCACCAGTGCCGTTTGGGCTGGAGGGGCTCGGATTGGATCTCCGGTTCATCCGGTTCGGAGGCCGGTTTTGCCGCCGATTTGGGCACGCCGGGCTCTGATTGCCCCGGAATGACCGCAGAAAGTCCTGTAAAGTTGTCTTGCTTTACAGCTTTTTCTGTTTTATTATCGTTTGTTTTCTCGATTGCTTTTGTGCTGTCGGAATCGGACGCTTCAAAGGTCTCTTTGGGCGAATCAAAGACAAAACGGCGTTCCCCGCTGCCGGGAGTGGCCAGCGCCAGCTTGACGGCGTGGTAAACCACATCAAAGACGTCGTTCTCCCGGGCAAAGCGGACTTCGGTCTTGGCCGGGTGGACGTTGACGTCCACCAGATCCGCCGGCATCTCCAGCATCAGCAAACCGCCCGGGAATTTTCCCTGCATGGTGGTGCCCTTGAAGGCGGTCTCCATGCCGGCCATCATGGTGCGGTTGCGCACATAGCGCCCGTTGATGTAGAAATATTGCATGCTGCGGCTGGCGCGGCAGCTCTTGGGCGGAGTGATAAGGCCGTGAATCCGGTACAGTTTGCTCTCGTCGTTCACTTCGATCAGGTCCCGGCTGAACTCCCTGCCCAGCACCGCATAGGCTGCGCCCCGCAGATCCCCGTCCCCGGGGGTGACGTACTGGGTTTTGCCTTCCCGCACAAATTTGAAGCTGACCTCCGGATGGCTGAGGGCCAGCCGGGTCACCACATCGGACACAAAGGTGCCCTCGCTGGAGTCCTTTTTCAGGAACTTCATGCGGGCGGGGGTGTTGTAGAAAAGGTCCCGCACCCGGATGGTGGTGCCCACCGCCCGGGCTGCCGGTTCACAGGGGCCCTCTTCCCCGCCCTCGTTGCGGTAGAGGGAGGCGAACTCGCTGTCCTCGGTACGGGTCAGCAGTTCCACCTTGGCCACGCTGGCGATGGAGGCCAAGGCTTCCCCGCGGAAGCCCAGGGTTTGAATGGAATTCAGGTCCGCCTCCACCGCAATTTTGCTGGTGGCGTGGCGGATGAAGGCCGTGGAAATATAGGCCGGCTCGATGCCGCTGCCGTTGTCGCTGACTTCGATCAGCTTGACACCGCCCGACTCAATGGACACTGTGATTTGAGTGGCGCCCGCATCGATGGAGTTTTCCAGCAGCTCCTTGACAACCGACGCAGGCCGCTCCACCACTTCGCCCGCCGCAATCAACTCGGCGGTATGTTTATCCAGCACATGGATGACTGCCATGCAGACACCCTCCTTTCGTTGTTTCTAAACTCAGCCGGAAATGCTGCCCTTGAGGGTCTTTTTCAGCTCATAGAGGAAGTTGAGGGCCTCAATGGGGGTCAGAGTCTCCAGGTCCAGCGCCTCCAGCTTGTCCACCAGTTCGCTGGGCACCGCGGGAGACTGATACTCTTCCAGCGTGCCGAAATCCATCTGCTCCACATTGTTCTTGGGGGCAGCGGCCTCCAGTTTGCGCAGAACTTCATGGGCGCGGCGGGTGACGCTGCCCGGAAGGCCGGCCAGTTTGGCCACCTCGATGCCGTAGCTGTCATCGGCCGGGCCCCGGACAATCCGGCGGAGGAAGGTGATGTCCTCGCCCCGCTTTTTGACCGCAATGTTGTAGTTCTTGATGCCCTCCACGCTGCCTTCCAGGTCGGTCAGCTCGTGGTAATGGGTGGCAAACAGGGTTTTGCAGCCCAGGCCGGTTTTGGGGTCGGAGATGTGCTCCACCACCGCCCGGGCAATGCTCATGCCGTCAAAGGTGGAGGTGCCGCGGCCGATCTCATCCAGAATCACCAGGCTGCGCCGGGTGGCATTTTTGAGGATTTCGGCCACCTCGGTCATTTCCACCATAAAGGTGGACTGACCGGCGGCCAGGTCATCCGAGGCCCCGACACGGGTGTATACCGCATCCACAATGCCCACATGACACTCTTTGGCTGGGACGAACGAGCCGATCTGGGCCATCAGGGCAATCAGGGCATTTTGGCGCATATAGGTGGATTTGCCCGCCATATTGGGGCCGGTGATGATGAGGCATCGGTTTTCGTCGCAGTCCAGCTGGGTATCGTTGGGGACAAAAAGACTCCCCTTGAGGACCTGCTCCACCACCGGGTGACGTCCCTCCCGGATCACCAGCTGGTCGCTGTCATCCACGATGGGGCGGCAATAGTTGTTGTCTGCCGCCACGGTAGCCAGCGAGACATAGACGTCCAGCTCAGCCACCGCCCGGGCGGTCCGCTGAATCCGGTCCAGCTCCCGGCCGATGCCTTCCAGCAAATCTGCAAACAGCCGGTGTTCCAGACTGATGAGCCGCTCGTGTGCGCCCAGAATCTTGTTTTCCAGTTCTTTCAGCTCGGGGGTAATATAGCGCTCACCGTTGGTCAGGGTCTGCTTGCGGGTATAGTTGTCGGGAACCATGTTTTTGTAGCTGTTGCTGACCTCGATGTAATAGCCAAACACATGGTTGAAGCCGATTTTCAGCTTGGGAATCCCGGATTCCTGCCGCAGGCGGGCTTCCAGCTGAGCCAGAATCCCCTTGGTGTTCTCCCGGATGGACCGCAGTTCATCCACTTCGTCGTTGTAGCCCGCAGCAATGACGCCGCCATCCTTGAGGGTGGAGGGGGCTTCCGGGTCGATGGCCGCATAAATGCGGGCCTTGATGTCCTCCAGAGGGTCCATTTCTCCGGCCAGGGTTTTCAGCTCCTCGCAGCTGCAGTCCCCTGCCAGCTTTTTCAGCTCGGGCAGACGGTCAAAGGTCTGGGCCATGGAGTAGATTTCCTTGGGAGTGGCGGAGCCATACACCGTCCGGGTCATCAGGCGCTCAATATCGGTGATATAGCGCAGGGTCTCGGACAGCTCGCCCCGGGCCATGGTCTGTTTCACCAGGCATTCCACCGCGTTGAGGCGGTGGTTGATGATGGCGCTGGACACCAGCGGCTGTTCCAGCCAGCTGCGCAGCAGACGCTTGCCCATAGCGGTGGAAGTCTGGTCCAGAACCCACAGCAGAGTCCCCCGCTTCTCCCGGCCCCGCATGGTCTCGGTGAGCTCCAGATTGGAGCGGGTCACGTTGGACAGGTGCATGTACTGGGCCTCGGTGTAGCGGATCACCGTTTTAAGGCGGCCGACGCCCTTGATCTGGGTGTCGTGCAGGTACTGCAGCAGTCCGCCCATGGCGTATTTTACCAGGCCGTTGGCGCCGATCTCGGTGGTGTCGGCCCAGTCCCGGCCAAACTGTTCGGTCAGGGTGGACTCAATGAGGCCGGGGGCGTACCGCTCATCCTCCATCAGTTCCACCGCACAGTTGAGATACTTTTTGATGTAGTTGGTGATTTCCCGATTGGCGAGAACACCCTCGTTCATCAGCACCTCACTGGGATGATAGCGGCACAGCTCCGCAATGACCGCCAGCCCCAGCTTGCTGCTGGACAGCTCGGTGACATGGGCTGTGCCGGTGGAGACATCCGCAAAGCAGACGCCCGCCTGCTCCCCTTTCAGGTAGAGGCTGGCGATGTAGTTGTTGCGGTCATCCTGCAGCATGCTGCTCTCGATGACGGTGCCCGGCGTCACCACGCGGACGATATCCCGCTTGACCAGGCCCTTGGCGGTGGCCGGGTCCTCCACCTGTTCGCAGATGGCCACCTTATAGCCCTTGGCAATCAGCCGGGCCATATAGGTCTCATAGCTGTGGAAGGGCACGCCGCACATGGGGGCACGCTCCTTCTGGCCGCACTGCTTGCCGGTAAGGGTCAGATCCAGCTCCCGGGAAGCCGTGATGGCGTCGTCGTAGAACATCTCATAGAAATCGCCGATGCGATAAAAGAGGATCTCATCCTTATGCTGTTTTTTGATATCCAGATATTGTTTCATCATGGGCGACAGATCCGCCATGGCATTCCCCTTCTTTCCCCGGATGCGTCCCGCATCCCTCCGTCCGGTTTGTTCCCGGTAACCATTGAGATAAGGAAACGCGGCTCTGCAGATGCACAGCCGCGTTGATCACCGGACTCAGCCGCAGCCGCCGCAGGTGGAGCAGCTGCCAGAGCAGGAACTGGTGGGCTCCTGCACGGTCATCGGGTCGCCGCCATTCATCGCGGTGTTGATGATGGCGTCGATATAATTCACGAGGGCCTCGCACTCCCGCTTGGCGTCGTTGTAGGCCAGCATGCCCTCGTCGTTCATGATCTTGCTGTAGAGGGTGTTCACCTTCTCGTTCAGCTCGGCCACCCGGGCGTCGTTCCGCTCGGGCTTGCTGATCTCGTTGTTCAGGTCCATCCGGGCCAGGTTGAACTCCCCGATCATGTTCTGGAGCTCCTCATCGCCGTCGTTCATCTTGCGGGCCTTGTCCAGGGCCAGGTAGCGGCTGTCGGTCTGAAGCGCCATGGCGGCGCGCTTGAAAAGATCAATGCAATCCATTGTAAATATTCTCCTTTTATTTTGTCAGTCTTGTGGTTGTATCTTGTCCCGAAATCACTGGACCCATTCGCCCAGCAGGACGGTGGCCCGGGCCCCGGTCAGGTGCACCATGGCATACTGCCCCATCAGGGAATCTTCTGCGGCAAATTCCACCGTCAGGTTGTTGTCCAGGCGGCCCGACAGAGTACCCTCCAGCCGGCCATACCCTTCCACCAGAACCCGGACGGTCTGGCCCACCTGGGCCTTGACCAGGCCCATGGCGATCTCATCCTGTACCGCCAGCAGCCGGGCCATCCGGTCGGTCTTTTCCTGCCGGGGGGTGTCATCGGGGTAAGTGGCCGCCGGCGTACCCTCCCGCTTGGAATAGATGAAGGTGAACAGCTGCATATAGCCCACCTTGCGGACCAGATCCAGCGTACCCTGGAAGTCCTCCTCGGTTTCCCCGGGGAAGCCCACAATGATATCGCTGGAGAAGGTGATGCCGGGCACCCGGGCCCGGGCATACTCGATCAGATCCAGGTAGTGCTCCACGGTATAGTGGCGGTTCATCTTGGCCAGCAGCCGGTCCGACCCGCACTGCACCGGCAGGTGCAGATGTTTGCACAGGTGGGGCTGGGCTGCAATGGTATCAATCAGCTTGCGGCTGGCGTCCTTGGGGTGGCTGGTCATAAACCGGATGTGGTAATCCCCCGGCACGCTGCACAGCAGGTTGAGCAGGTCGGCAAAGTCGATGGATTCCTCCAGGCCTTTGCCATAGCTGTTGACGTTCTGGCCCAGGAGGGTGATCTCCTTGTAGCCGGCCTCCACCAGGCCCCGGAACTCCGCCAGGATATCCGCCGGGCGGCGGCTCTTTTCCCGGCCGCGGACGTAGGGCACGATGCAGTAGGTGCAGAAGTTGTCGCAGCCATACATGATGGGCAGCCAGGCCCGGAACTCGCTCTCCCGCCGGATGGGCAGGTTCTCCACGATCACCGGGCGCTGGGCCGGCTCCAGCAGAATCCGCTTGTGCTTTTCCAGTTTGCGGACAATGAGCTCGGGCAGGGTGTCGATGCCATCCACGCCGAACACCAGATCCACATAGGGATAGCTCTGGCGGAGTTTCTCCACCACATGTTTCTGGTTGGCCATGCAGCCGCACAGGCCGATCATCAGGCCGGGCTTTTTCTCTTTCAGGCCCTTGAGGGCGCCCACATTGCCGAACACCCGCTGTTCTGCATGCTCCCGCACGGCGCAGGTGTTGAACAGAATCAGGTCGGCATCCTCGGGTTTATCACACAGGCCATAGCCGATATCCACCAGCACGCCCTTGATCCGTTCGCCGTCATTGACGTTCTGCTGGCAGCCATAGCTGTGGACATAAGCCAGCGGCGGCGTCTCATAAAACCGGCTGATGACGCCGGCTGCCTCCGCGTTGTGTTCATAAGTGATGTATTCCAACAATCTACCATCCTTCATCCCGGACGGCCAAAGCCGTCGGGTTCCTTGTTTTTTGGGCCTGGGGCCCGTCCTTCATCCTGTCTATTATACAGGTTTCTCCCCCGCGAAACAAGGGAAAATTTCACGCCGGACCCAAAGCGCCCTGAAAAAGTTTTCCGGCCGGTCTTTCGTCTGGCCGGGCCGGAAACAGCAGCGGCCGCATCGCTGCGGCCGGCGCATCCAAAAGCGGCTGGATGCCGTCCCTTTCAGAGGGACGCAGCCGCCTGGAGTTTTTCTCCTTCTTCTTCCCGGGCACAATCCTCACACAGGCCAATCCAGGTCAGGACGCAGTCGCTCACCCGGCCGGGCTGACTGTTCAGCAGGCGCTGCATCACCTCACTGTCCAGGTCCAGGTCGGTCACATGGCCGCACCGGGTACAATACAGGTGGCTGTGCCACGACAAGGTGTGGTCAAACCGGTCCGGCTGGCCCGGAATCGGCACCCGGCGGACCCGGCCTGCCTCCACCAGGCTGTTTAAATTGCGGTAGACGGTGCCAAGGCTCAGACCCGGGCACTCCTTGAGTGCATTCTGATAGATTTCCTCCGCAGTGGGGTGGTTGTTCATGGCTTCCACCTGCTGCATGACCAGTTCCCTCTGTTTTGAGTAGCGCATATTTGTTGCCCCCTTTACCCTTCCCCTTTGATCTTGGCCCAGTAGGCCTTGGCGGCCTGTTCCGAGCGGTTATCTCCGTAGGTGTAATATTTGGCGTCTTTGATGGCGTCGGGCAGATACTGCTGCTCCACCCAGTGGTTTTTATAGGCTTGGGCATACTTGTAGTTCTGCCCTTTGACCAGGGCGTCGGCCCCGTCGAAATGTTTGTTCTGCAGCTGGCGGGGCACCGGACCGGTGCGGCCCGCACGCACGTCCGCCAGTGCTGCGTCGATGGCCGCCTCGCCGCTGTTGGACTTGGGACTGGTGGACACCAGAATGACTGCGTCGGCCAGAGGAATCCGTGCCTCCGGCAGGCCCAGCATATTGGCCGCATCCACCGCCGCCTTGACAATGGGAATAATCTGCGGGTAAGCCAGCCCAACATCCTCACAGGCACAGACCATCAGGCGGCGGCAGGCCGACGGCAGGTCCCCTGCCTCCAGCAGCCGGGCCAGATAGTGCAGGGCCGCATCGGGATCGGAGCCCCGCATCGACTTCTGATATGCCGATACAATGTCGTAGTGTTCGTCGCCGTCTTTGTCGTACCGCATGGCGGTGCGGCGGGTCACCTGCTGGATCATTTCCAGGGTGATGGTTTTGCCATCCGGCCCATTTTCCGCGGCGGCCACCGCAAATTCCAGGCTTCCCAGCGCTTTTCGCATATCGCCGCCGGCACTTTCAGCCAGATACTGGGCCGCCTCGTCGGTGATGGTCACCGGACTTTCCTCCGACAGGCGGGTCACCGCATTGCGCACCCCGCGCTCTATGTCCTGTGCAGTCAGGCTCTTGAACTCAAAGACGGTGCAGCGGGAGAGCAGTGCATTATAAATGTAGAAATAGGGGTTTTCGGTGGTGGAGGCGATGAGGGTGACCGTCCCGTCCTCCAGGCACTCCAGCAAGCTCTGCTGCTGCTTTTTGTTGAGATACTGAATCTCATCCAGATAGAGCAGAATTCCCCCTGCCCCGGCCAGGGTTCCGATGTCCTTAAACACCGCCTTGATGTCCCCGGTGCCGCAGGAGGTACCGTTGAGTTTGTGGAGGGTCATGCCGCTGTTTTCGGCGATGATCCGGGCCACGGTGGTCTTGCCGGTACCGGAGGGACCATAGAAAATCATATTCGGAATATGCCCGCTGTCGATGGTGCGCCGGAACACCCGTCCCGGGGCCAGCAGATGCTGCTGGCCGCAGACATCCCCCAGAGTCTTGGGCCGCAGGCGCTGGGCCAAAGGTTCCCGCATAACAAACCACCTTTCCATACCGGTTTTCAATAGTGCGAACGATTACGACTATTATACAGCATTTTACTGGAAAGGACAAGGGCACCCAGTCACAGTGCGAAATATTTACAAAATCCTCAAAACGTGATATCATCACAGCAACAGCTTCCAGGAGGTGGCCCCCATGCCCAAAAAACAGATGTCCGCCGCAGAACTTGCGGCCAAAAAAGAACTGGCCCTGGCCGTCATTGAACGGCTGAAGGCCGAATATCCCGACGCTGCCTGCAGCCTGGACTACGACCACGCCTGGCAGCTGCTGGTCAGCGTCCGGCTGGCCGCCCAGTGCACCGACGCCCGGGTCAACGTGGTGGTGGAGGATCTCTTTGCCAAATATCCCAATGTGGCCGCCCTGGCCGCCGCCGAGCCGGAGGAAATCGAAGCCATCGTCAAGCCCTGCGGTCTGGGTCACTCCAAAGCGCGGGACATTTCGGCCTGCATGCGGGTGCTGCGGGATCAATATAACTGCCAGGTTCCCACCACCTTTGATGAGCTGCTGAAACTGCCCGGCGTCGGCCGCAAGAGCGCCAACCTCATCATGGGCGACGTCTTTGGCAAGCCCGCCATCGTCACCGACACCCACTGCATCCGCCTGTCCAACCGGATCGGCCTGGTGGACAACGTCAAGGAACCCCAGAAGGTGGAAATGCTTCTGTGGCAGATCATCCCTCCCGAGGAGGGCAGCGATCTGTGCCACCGGTTTGTCTACCACGGCCGGGCCGTCTGCGACGCCCGCAAGCCTCTGTGCGAAAAATGCTGCCTGGCAGATATTTGCCGCACCGCCCAGGCCAACCAGGCGGAGGCCCAGTCATAACAGCCATTCAGGAGGATTGAACCATGATTATTTCTCTGTTTTCGATGATTTTCAGCCTGCTTGTGGGCGCTCTGGCCGGTTATGTGGCCGGGCGTCTGATGGGCAGCTACACTTCCGCCCTGCGCAACGTTGTTCTTGGTATGCTGGGCGGCGTTGTAGGCAGCTTCCTGCTGGGACTCATCGGCCTGCGGGCTGTGGGCTTCGTGGGCGACTTCGTCGTCTCGGTGGTGGGCGCCTGCGTCTGCATCTGGATTGCCCGCAAGCTTTCCCGCTGAATCGAATCTTTTTCCGGCCCCGCCGCTCAAAAAAGCGGCAGGGTCTTTTTGTTTGGTATATTTCTTCGCGGGAAGATCTTGACAAAATGTGAAAGAAGCCTTATTATAAGCTTCGACACAATAAGCAAGCTTATTATTTAAAAAGAAGGTAGAGCTATGACCAATGAACTACTCCACCGCCGGCTGCTGCGTGCTCAGTCCGCCATGAACCGGGACGTCCTGGCCCGGGCTTCCAAGCTGGGGCTTTCCCCCGGCCAGCCCAAAATCCTGGAGTTCCTTCTGCAGACCGGCGAGTCCAACCAGAAGTCCATCGCCGACTACTGCGAGATCGAGCCCGCCACCGCCGGCACCATTCTGGGCCGAATGGAGCGGGACGGGCTGATTGCCCGCGCACGGCACGAGGGGAACCGGCGTTCCCTATACGTCACCCTGACGCCCCACGGCCGGGAGGTGGCACAGGCCATGGATCTCGCCTTCCGCCAGGCCGATCAGGCCGCCGCCGCTCTCCTGTCCGAAGAGCAGTGCGCCCAGCTGTGTGCCATGCTGGCTGACGTATGCGAAGCATTGAATCGAGAAAGGAAGAATCCCACGTGAAAAAACGATCCCTCAACAATCTGGTCCGCCGTTATCTGACCCTGCTGGTGGGTCTGCTCATCATGTCTTTTGGCGTGGCCTTTTCCATCAAGGCCGGGCTGGGCACCTCGCCGGTTTCCAGCGTCCCCTATGTCCTCAGTCTGATTGTCCCCATGACGGTGGGCGAAACCACCATCCTGATCAACTGCCTCCTGGTGCTGCTCCAGATTCTCCTGCTCCGCCGGCAGTTTGAGCTGGTGCAGCTGATTCAGGTTCCGGTGGCCATCGCCTTTGGCTATCTGACCGACCTGGCTGTCTGGGTCCTGTCCCCCATTGTCCCCACCGCCTACTGGCAGCAGTGGCTGTTCTGTGTTCTGGGCATCCTGCTGGTGGGCATCGGCGTCAGCTTTGAGGTCACCGCCGACGTGGTCACCATGGCGGGCGAAGGCGTCGCTCTGGCCCTGTGCAAGACCACCAAACTCCCCTTTGCCAAGGCCAAAATCACGGTGGACTGCTCTCTGGTGGTCATTGCCGTTGTCCTGTCCTTCCTGTTCCTCCACACGCTGGCCGGCGTCCGGGAAGGCACCATCGCCGCCGCCCTCTTTGTGGGCATGACCGCCAAGCAGGTAAACCGTCCCATGAGCCGGATCGGCAATCTGCTGCTGGCCTGATCTTACGTTTGCATCTCCCTGATTGAAAACACATACAAAAACGCCCGTACGGACCTGAACTGAACCAGTAAAAACGGACAATAGACAAAACGCCCCCTGTGTAGGAAAATAAACCTATACAGGGGGTGTTCGTATGTCCAGACAAAAATACACACATATCCA